>NZ_MJXO01000075.1:18120-140770 GCF_001762835.1 Campylobacter sp. BCW_6466 | reverse complement strand
TTCTAAATCTTCATCATTTTTATCATCTAGTTCGTCTAAACTAGGCTCAGTATCCAAAGCTGTATGTTCTTGGCTTAAGTCTTCTTTTTGGCTTCCGCCATCTTCCAAAGTTAAATCTAAATCAGTTTGAATGTCTTCTTGAGTCTGTTCTTTAGTTGTTTCTTGTTCTAAATTTTCATCTTCTAAATTTTGAGTTTCTAAAGCTTTGTTTGCATTATCATCTTGAGCATCATCATCAAAACTCAAATCTTCCATTCCCTCTGAATTTATATCTAAAGAATTTTCATCAGGCAAATCATCTAAATTTAAATTATCTAAATCCAAGCTTATATCAGCATAAGGATTTTCATCATTACTTAATATTGGCAAATCAATAGATGTATGTTTGTTTGTATCTTTATTATTAAGTAAATTTAAAAAATCTGTAGGTAAAAAAGGTTTTTGTAAAATTTGTGCATCTATATCTACATTTTGATTTCGCGGGGCTAAAAAAATCAATCTATCACATTTTTCTTTAAGAATTTTTAAAGGTGCTGGAGTATCACTATCTACGACAATCACATCATAATTACCCAAATTTTCACTATAAGCATTAAGTTCTTCAAAATCATAAGACATTTTTTTAGCACTAAGGCTTACAAGTCTTGAAACTACAGGGTTTTCATTTAAAAGTAAAATTTTCATCACTTTAATCCTTGAAAAATAATCACTATTTTACGATAATTTCATTTATCCTTTCCTTAGGAGAAAAAAAGAGTTTGCATATGAGTGAAAAGTTCTAAAATTAAATTTTTAAAATATTGCATCATAACTAATAAAATAGCGATCAAAACTACAAAGCCTAAAGCTATCTTTATAGGATAGCCAATAACTAAAAGATTAAATTGTGGCATTGTTTTCATCAAAAGTCCAAAAATAACATCAGCTAAAAGTGAAATTCCAAGTATAGGAAAGCTCATAGTAAAACCTATGATGAAAATATTAAACATACCCATATTTAGATAATGCATTAAATTCTCATGCGGATAAAAGCCACCTAAACTGATATAACCTAAAGAATGACTTAAAAACAAAAGCATTAAATGATGACCATCAAAAGCAAGAAAAAACATCAAAGCAAGCAAATTTAAAATTTGAGATGTGATAGGCATACTCGTTCCAGAACTTGGATCTAATATACTTGCCATAGTAAATCCCATAGTAAAAGCAATCTGCTCACCTGCCATCATAATAATAGCAAAAATAATTTGAAGCATTAATCCTGCTATCATTCCAAAAATCACTTCACTAATAAGCTGTAAAACAAAAAAACTATCTAAATGCAAAGATTCTAATCTAGCCAAAGGATATAAATACATAGTCAAAAATAAAACTATAGTACTTTTTATCACCATAGGAATAGAATTATGTGAAAAAAAAGGAAAAAAAACTATAAGACCACTCATTCTAGCAAGAAGCAACATAAAAGTTACAACATTTTTATCACCTAAATAATTAACAAATTCCATTGGCGTTTATAGTATAAGTTTTATCACAAAAACTTGCAAGCTTGTTATCGTGAGTTACAAAAAATAAAGCTGCATCATTTTCTTTAACATAGGATATTAAAAGCTCGATAACATTTTTAGCATTATCAAAATCCAAATTTCCAGTTGCTTCATCAGCAAAAATAATCTTTGGTTTTTTACAAAGCACGCGCGCGATACTCACACGCTGTTGTTGTCCGCCGCTAAGCTTTCCTATTTTTTGATGTAAAAGCGTATCAATACCTAATCTTTTTAAAATTTTCTCATCTAAATTTTGACCCGATAAAACACTAGCAAGTTCGATATTTTCTAAAGCTGAAAAACCTTTAAAAAGATAATGTGTCTGAAAAATAATACCAAAATCATAACGGCGAATTTTTAATCTTTCGTTTTCATCTATCTGATAAAGACTAGAACCTTTAAAAAAAACTTCACCTTTTTTTGGAATTAATAAGGAAGAAAATATATGCAAAAGAGTAGATTTGCCACAACCGCTACTCCCTTGAATAGCAATGCAATCTTTAGTATTTAAAGCAAGATTTAAACCCTCAAAAAGCGGATAATCAAAACTATGGCTTAAATTTTCCGCTCTTAAGAGTTCCATTTTTAACCGTTTTTAAAGTTGTGCAGCAACTTCAGCCGCAAAATCTTCAGTTTTCTTTTCTAAACCTTCGCCAACTTCAAAGCAAATAAATTCGACAATTTTAATTTTTCCGCCAAATTCTTTTTCTTTTTCAGCGATCACTTGTTCTACGGTTTTTTTATCATCCATTACATAAAACTGACCCATTAAAGTAAGTTTGCTATCAAGTTGAGAATTATCTGCTATAAAGCTATTCATTTTACCTGGGATAATATTATCCCAAATTTTTTCAGGTTTACCTTGAGCTTTAAGCTCTTCTTTGATTTTTTCTTCAGCTTCTTTTAAAATTGCATCGCTTAATTGTTTGCGACTTGCAAATTGAGGAATTTTATGTTCAGGTTTATTTGGATCTTTAAGTCTGCGTCTTTCTTCATTTTCTTTTTCAAGTTCAGCAACCAAAGCTTTGTATTCATTTTCAACAAAAGTCATATCCAAATCTTCATAACTTAAATAACTTGGTCTCATTGCTGCAATATGCATACAAATTTGTCTTAACAAATCTCTTGATTTTGAAGCCACTTCAGCGCTATCACAAGCTGCAGCGATCACAACACCAACACGGCCATTTGTATGGATATAACCATTTACAACACCGTTAGCACCTGCTTTTAAAGTTGCAAATCTTCTTACAACTAAGTTTTCTCCTATAGTTGCAATTTGACTTTTTAAATATTCTTCAAATTTTACGCCATTGATTATGCTTGAATGAAGTTCTTCCACACTTTGTAAGCTATTACTTTGAATATGGGCTGTGGTATCTTTTGTTAAAGCGATAAACTGATCATTTTTTGCCACAAAATCTGTTTCGGAATTAATCTCACTTACAGTTGCACTTGTAAAATCATCACTTACTTTTACACTTACTAAACCTTCTGCAGCAAGTCTATCTGCTTTTTTAGCAGCCTTACCTAAACCTTTTTCTCTTAAAAGTTGTACTGCTTTATCAAAATCTCCATTAGTTTCACTCAAAGCATTTTTACAATCCATCATCCCCGCGCCTGTACTTTCGCGGAGTTCTTTTACCATTGCAGCAGTAATTTCAGCCATTATTCTTGCTCCTCACCGAAGTCTTCTTCGCTCATCGCTTCATCTAAAACTTCTTTTTTCTCTTCATCGGTGATTTCTTTTTCTTCATTTGCTAAAGCTTCGCCATCTTGTTCTCTTAAAGCTTTTCCTTCATTAATCGCTTCAGCCATTTCTTGGCAGAAAAGTTGCACTGAACGGATTGCATCATCATTTCCTGGAATAGGATAAGTTACCAAGTCAGGATCGCAGTTTGTATCTAGTGGAGCTACAACAGGAATTCTTAATCTATTTGCTTCTTGAACAGCAATTTTTTCTTTTACTGTGTCAATAACAAAAATCATATCAGGTTGAGTTTTCATATAACGAATTCCACCTAAATAAGCTAATAATTTTTCTTTTTTTCTTGTAAGCATTAAAGCTTCTTTTTTAGTTAAAAGTTTAATACTTCCATCTTCTTCCATTTTTTCAATTACTTCTAATTTTCTAATTGATTGGCGAATGGTACCAAAATTTGTCATCATACCGCCAAGCCATCTATGATTTACATAAGGCATACCGCATTTTTCAGCGTATTCTTTAATCGCTCCACCTGCTTGTTTTTTTGTCCCAACAAAAAGTATAGTTTTTCCTTCAGCAGCAGCGTCACGAACGATATTATAGGTATATCTAAAATATCTTAAAGTTTTTTGTAAATCAATTACATAAATACCTTTTCTCTCGCCAAAAATGAATTTTTTCATCTTTGGATTCCAGCGTCTTGTTTGGTGTCCAAAATGCACACCGCATTCTAATAAATCTCTCATACTAACCATGAGTTTCTCCTTATAAATTTAGCTTTATTCCTCCACATCCCTTAATTTACACAAGCTAAAAAGGATTGATGTGTGTGAAATGAAGCTAAGATTTTATCAAATTTAAGTTTAGTTTTTACTTATATATGTAGTCCTTGGTAAGACTTAGATTATTATTGATTTCTTTTGTGATTAAAAATTGAAACAAATCCACGCTTCCAACACGAAAAGCAGAGGCACAAGAACGAAGGTACAAATCCCACATTCTTATAAATTCTTCATCATATTTTTCCCTTACCTTGTCTAATACTTTGTTAAAATTTTCATCCCATAAATCTAAAGTTTTTGCATAGTGCATTCTTAAACTTTCTGCTAAAAGAAGATGAAAATCCCACTCGCTCATAGCACTTACAACCTCTCTTAAAGAAGGTAAATATCCTCCTGGAAAAATATATTTATCTATCCAAGCATTTGTTTTTCCTTCAAACATGGCTAAAATAGAATGTAAAAGCATAGAACCTCCAGGTTTTAACACTTGTTTTACTTTCATGAAATAAAGTCCTAAATTCTCTTTACCTACATGTTCAAACATACCCACAGAAACAACTTTATCAAAATAATTTTCAAATTCTAAATCTTGATAATTTTGAAGTCTTATTTCTATTTTATCTTCAAGACCAAGTTCTTTTACTCTTTCCTTAGCTTTTTTACACTGCTCCTCTGAAATAGTAATTCCAACAACCTTAACTCCATACTTTTGAGCCGCCATAATAGAAAGCCAACCCCAGCCACAACCTATATCTAAAAGCTTTTCTCCTTCTTTTAAATCAAGTTTTTTAAGGGTATGTTCTATTTTGTTAATTTGAGCTTCATAAAGAGTATTATTAGGCTCTTTAAAATAAGCGCAAGAATAGCTCATAGTATCATCAAGCCAAAGCTTATAAAAATCATTACCTATATCATAATGACTTTTAATATTTTTACTTTCCTGTTTTTGGGCTATTTTACTCAAGATATCCTCTGTATTTTTTAAAAAACGCTTATTTGAAAAATAATACAAAACTTTAGCTATTTCATCATAATCACCTTCTATTTCTAGTTTAGACTCCATATAATGTTTTGCAAAAACTAAACTCGTATCACTAAATAATTTTAAAAAAGGTATTTTTTCTTTGAAAATTAAAGAAAATTTAGCAGACTGATTACCCACATGAAATTCTTCTTGATCCCAAAATACAATTCTAAAATTTCCATAATTCCATTTTGAAAGAATAAATTTAATCATTTGTTTTTCAAGCATGACATACTCCAATTAATAATAATTATTATTAGATAGTATCTCTTAATTAGGTTTAAAAATTAATAAAAATGAAGAAAAAATAAGATTTTTGCCATTATCACTAAATAATGGCAAAAAATGTAATATTAATGTAATTTAGACCAAACAGAACGCTTCCAACCTATAGCAAAAATACTTAAAATTACAAAGAATATCATTACATAAATTCCTGTAGTTTTTCTTTCTTCTTTCTTGCTATCACCCACTTGATCAATATAAGATACAACCTTAGCCTGTGCAGCTTCTGTTAAACCTACTCTTGGCATAGCGGTTCCTGGAAGAAGTTTTTGAGTGTTATTAATAAAATCATGTAAATATTGCTCACCACGAGATCTTATCATCATAGAAAGATCAGGCGGAACAGAACCTAAATAAGTTTTTAAATCATTTTGATTTGATGGAGTAAAAAAGCTATCGTATTTCATATCATGACAACGTCCGCAAGCCTCAATAAAAGTTGCTTTATCTTTAGCAAATTTTATATCTTTTTCCATTAAAGCCACTTTTTGAGCACTATTTTCCATTTTAGCATATTTTGCCTCAACATCTTTCTTAATAGTAGCATCTTCATTGGCTTCAAATTTAACACTCACATCTTTAAGATAAGCAATTACATTGGCTATATTTGCATTTGTAGCTTCTTCACTTTCTCCTGAAGTATCTTTATTGTAAGCTGTCATAATAAAAGCATCACCAAATTTATGATCTACTTTTAAAGCAAGCGCAGGATGCATAATCAAAGCAGCTAAAAATTTTTCATCAAAAATAGCACCAGCTGCACTAAGATCAGGTGGTATTACTCCCATAGAAGAATCAGTAATATTAGCTGTTATTCCATCTTCTTTTACACCATGACATGCAAAACAGTTATTTTCAAAAAATTCTTTACCTTTTTTTGCATCACCCTTAGCAAAATCGATCTTTGCAACATCTGCCCAAAGTGTTTCAACTTTGCTTAATTCTTCTTTTGCTTTTTCAAGTTCTTTGTTTGCACTCTCTATTCTTTTAGCATCTCCTGAAGCTTGTGCATCTTTTAGAGCTAATTCTTTAGCTTCAACTATACCTTTTGCAAAAGTAGTATCTTCAACAGCAAAATCAAAATTTGCAGGAGCAACATGAGGTTTCATCACTGAATGAGCATAAGGCTCTACCCCCCAATATACAAGCGCAGTAAAAACTACCACAACTAAAAATATTTTTATTTCTCTCATTGTTTAGCTCCTTTTCTCTCCATAATAGTAATAACCGGTAAAACTACAATAAGTAAAAGTAAAAATACTATAGAAGCATAAAATCCTACCCAAGCATTTACACCTGTTGGAGGTAATTTTCCATAAACTGTTAAAACAATTAAATCGATAAGCAATATCCAAAACCAAATGAAAAATAAAGGTCTTTCATGAGCCGGTTTTACAACATCACTTCTATCAAGCCAAGGAAGCAAGAAGAAAATCACTTGAGCAATACCAAATGCAGCCAAACCTATATCAAAAGCTTTAATACCTGCAATATCAAAGAAAAATCCTCTTAAAACTTCATAACTCCATAAGAAATACCACTCAGGATAAATATGAGCTGGTGTTTTAAGCGCATTAGCCGGATCAAAATTAATTGGATCCATTGCAAATTCAAATTTAAAACAGACCAAATAAAAGAAGAAAATCATAAAAAAGCTTATATACATAAAATCTTTTGATAAAAATCCTGGCCAAAAAGGAATCACTTTAGAACCCTTTGTGTCACCTGCCATGTACTTTTCAGCCTCTAAGTCAAAGTCAAGTTCTTCAGAAATTTCATTATTAACATGAGGAATTCTTAAAGAATAGAAGTGAAATGCTATAATAGCAATGATAACTATAGGAAGCAAGCACACATGAAGCATAAAAAATCTTGTTAAAGTTGGATCAGAAACCGCATAATCTCCACGAATCCAAATCACAAGTTCAGGGCCAATAAATGGTATCCCTCCAAAAAGATTAGTGATTACTTGAGCTGCCCAATAA
Organism: Campylobacter sp. BCW_6466; assembly: GCF_001762835.1. Lineage (NCBI taxonomy): Bacteria > Pseudomonadati > Campylobacterota > Epsilonproteobacteria > Campylobacterales > Campylobacteraceae > Campylobacter > Campylobacter sp. BCW_6466. The sequence continues at coordinate 133,442 of NZ_MJXO01000075.1, read as the reverse complement.
CTCATTTGTCCCCAAGGAAGCATATACCCACTAAAAGCTTCAGCAGAAAATACAACAAACAAAAGCATACCGCTAACCCAAATCATCTCACGACCTTTCTTATAAGAACCGTAATAAATTCCTGTTAACATATGTATGTATATAATCAAAAATACAACAGAAGCGGCAACACCATGCATGTGACGCCAAAGCCATCCATAATCCACCTCTTGCATAATAGTCTTATTCACACTATCAAAAGCAAGTGCAGTATCTGGTTTATAATACATTACAAGTAAAAGTCCTGTAACAAAAAGCACTGCAAAAAGAGTGGTTAAAATAACCCCCATTGCCCAAAGAAAGTTAATTTGCTTTGGTATCCAATACTTTACCATTAAAACATCAAGTAGTTTATGTACTGCAAGTCTTTGATCAAGCCAATCTACAAGACCATTAGCTTTTCTAATTTGTGCCATCTTAAGCCTCCGCTATCATTTTTTTATATTCAGGACCCTCTTCGCCTAAAACAAGTTTGGTTCCATCGATCTTAAAAGGAGGAATTTCAAGAGGCTTTGGAGGAGGTCCAAAGACATTTTTTCCACTTGTGTCAAATTCTCCACCATGACAGGCACATTTAAACAATTGCTCGCTTGGTTGGTAAGCAGGTATACAACCCAAATGCGTACAAAGTCCTATAACCACAGTATAAGCTGCGTTATCTACCACAACATCACGTTTTTCATCTTTTGGCATACTCGCATCTTTTTTTAATATAAAAATAGGCTTTTTACGCCATTCTATAGTTCTAAGCTCTCCATCTTGCATTCCTGATAAATCTACTGTAGTAAAACCTGCAGCTTTGACACTTGGAAGTGGATCCCAAGTTTTTTTCATCGCAACAAGCGAGAAAACACCGCCTACAGCAGCTACGCTTCCAAATGCAAAGCCCATAAAGCTTCGTCTACTCTCAGATGTAGCCATAACTTGTCCTTTCGATTTTATTTTTTAACCAAGTTAAAAGTTTATCGAAATTAAAATAAATTTTTTCTTTGTTTAACAAATTTTGATATTTAGACAATAAGAGCAAAAAGAGAAAAAACAAGCACAGGTAAAGTTATCAAAAAGCCAAATTTAGAATATTGCCAAAAAGAAATATTAATGCCTTTTCTAGCCAAAACTCCAAGCCAAAGCAAAGTTGCCAAAGAACCTATTGGCGTAAGTTTTGGGCCTATGTTTACCCCCAAAAGATGCGCATAAATCATCAAGGAATCAAAAGAAAAATTCTCAAAATATTCTTTTAATGCCAAATCGCCGATTAAAACCATAGGCAAATTATTAAACACAGAAGATCCAAAAGCTGAAATCAAAGCCATACCAAAAATTCCACTCTTATCTTGCATCAAAAAAGCATAGCTTTTAACCAAAATTTCACTCACGCCTATTTTATGTAAAGCAAAAACCACCATATAAAGCCCAAAACTAAAAAGCAAAACTCCATAAGGTGCTTCAAAAAGAATTTTAACACTTTTTTTACCTTGAATTTTTAAAACAATAAGCCAAAAAATTCCCGCCCAAAGCAAAGCAAAAAAACTTATTTTAATATCAAAAATTTCACCTATAAAAAAACTGATCACAAAAAGAAGTAAAAATACTATGCAAAGAAAAAACAATTTCAATGAAATTTGCTCTTTTTTGACTAATTTAAATTCAAGCCTTTTAGGCAAAACTCTCCCATAAAGCATAAAAACCATAACTATAGTAGAAAGCAAAACAAAAAAATTTGGCAAAAACATATTTTTAGCAAATTCTAAAAATTCTATCTTAAAATAATTTGCTGTAATAATATTGGTTAAATTTGAAATAACCAAAGCGTTTGAACTTGCATCACATAAAAAAGAAAGACTAAGCAAAAAAGAACTTAAAATAAAAACATGATTTTTACAATCTTTAAGAGTTGAAAATAAAGCTATAATAATAGGTGTAATGATTAAAATCGCTCCATCGTTAGCAAAAAATGCAGAAAGAAAAAAGACAAAAATCAACAAAAATAACATCAATTTTTTTGTGCTAATATAAATTTTTTCTTGATTTTTCTCTCTAGAAAAATGCAAAATTTTACTCGCAATAAAATCAAAAAATCCCAAAGCTTCCAAGCTAAAAGAAAGAATAATCAACCCAACCAAAGTTAAAGAACTATCCCAAACTAAAGAAAAAACAAAATAAGCGTCTGTAAAATCTACCAATTGAAAAATAAAAACAAAAAAAGCTCCCAAGCTAGAAAATACCCAAATAGGTAAATTCCATGGACGCCAAAAAAGTAAAATTAAAGTAGATAAAAAAATAAAAAAAGCAAGCATTTAAGCTTTTTTCTTTTGCATTTTGATATAAATTTGCAAAATATCCAACGCCGCAGGAGTGATTCCACTGATTTGACTTGCAGCAAAAATAGTTGGAGGTTTATGATGATTAAGCTTTTCTACAACTTCATTACTCAAACCACTTACACTTTTAAAATCAAAATTTTCAGGAATTTTAAGCTCGCTAAGATTTTTCATTTTTTCTACTTGAGCTTTTTGCATACTAATGTAATGATAATACTTTGCCTCATTTAAAATCTCTCTTAAGGAGTAATGATCCATGGTTTTAAACATAGGGTCAAGTTTTTTTAATTTTTCTATATCAAAACTTGCTCTTGCAACAATTTTTTGAAGATTGACTATAGAAGAAATTTTATCTTCTCCTAAACTCTCTAAAAAAGCATTATTTTGGTTATTAGGCGTGAATTCTTTAGAAAGTAAAAATTCAAGTCCTTTTTGAAGATTGTTTGCGATATTTTGTATATAAGTAAAATCTTGCTCGCTTAAAAGCCCTAAATCATAGCCATATTTTCCAAGTCTAAGTATAGCATTTTCTTCCCTTAAAAGCAGTCTAAATTCCGCTCTTGAAGTAAACATTCTATAAGGTTCTTTTGTACCTTTTACTACCAAATCATCGATTAAAACTCCTATATAAGCTTCATCACGCCTTAAAATCAAAGGCTCTTTCATATCTATGCTTAAACTTGCATTGATTCCTGCCATAAAGCCTTGTGCTGCAGCCTCTTCATAACCTGTAGTTCCATTAATCTGTCCTGCACAATAAAGATTTTTAATCTTTTTAAGTTCTAAAGTATGCTTAAGTTCAGTTGGCTCTATATAGTCATATTCTATAGCATAACCAAAACGGGTTATTTTAGCATCTTCAAAACCCTTTACAGAACGTAGCATTTGAGTTTGCACTTCATAGGGCAAAGAAGTAGAAAAACCATTGATATAATACTCCGTTGCATCGATAGTTTGAGGCTCTATAAAAAGATGATGACTTTCTTTGTCGCTAAAACGATTGATCTTATCTTCTATAGAAGGACAATACCTTGGCCCCACGCCTTCAATCTGTCCTGTAAAAAGTGGGGCACGATAAAAATTATTCTTAATAATCTCATGTGTAGTTGTATTAGTGCGTGCGATATAACAAGGAAGTTGAGTAGGATTAAAATTTCTTGAACGAAAACTAAAAGCTTTAGGATTTACATCGCCATCTTGGATTTCAAGTGCGCTAAAATCAATACTTTTTGCATCTACTCTTGGGCAAGTTCCTGTTTTTAAACGCCCCATTTTTAAACCCAAAGTTTGTAGATAATTGCCTAAATTTACTGAAGCAAGCTCCCCTACCCTTCCTGCTTGAAGTTTATTTTCGCCTATATGAATAAGTCCATTTAAAAAAGTCCCTGTTGTAAGTATCACTTTTTTGGCAAAATATGTATTTTCTAAATTTGTTTTTACGCCTTTAACTTCATCATTTTCTACGATTAAAGCATTCGCTTGTTCTTGAGAAATTTCTAAATTTGGAAGTTTTAAAAGTTTATTACGTGCAATGATACGGTACTTATCCATATCAATTTGCGCCCTACTTCCTTGAACGGCTACACCCTTACTTTCATTTAAAATGCGAAATTGTATTCCCGCTTCATCGGTGATTTCACCCATAAGACCACCCATGGCATCAAGTTCTTTTACCAAATGCCCTTTTGCAAGTCCACCTATAGCTGGATTACAACTTGCTGCTCCTATTTGCTCAATCAATGTAGTTAAAAGTAAGGTTTTTTTACCCATTCTAGCAGCAGCAGCACTTGCTTCAACACCCGCATGTCCACCACCTATAACAATGACATCAAACATATTTTGCCTTGAAAAATGTGAATTTTTAAAAGAAAGATTATATAATATTTAGACTTAAAACAAACTCGTTTTAAGCCTAACAAAAATTTATTTAGCTTCTTGGAGAGAGAAAATTAACTCATTATAAGTTTTATCTGCATCTTTGCAGAAATTTTTAAGCATCTCAACACCTTTATTTAAACCTTGTTGCTGTTCTACTCTTAAAAGATCGCTATAAAGGCTTTCTATTGTAGAAATAGCGCTTTTATTTGGCATACGACGAACGGAATAATAGCCTATGATATTATTATTAATATCTATTGATGGAGTTACATTTGCAAAAACCCAGTAGTAATTGTTATCTTTAGTTTTGTTTTTTACGTAAGCAAAAATTTCCTTACCCTCTCTCATATAATCCCATAAATATTTAAAAACAGTTTTTGGCATCTCTTCATGTCTTACTATGTTATGAGGTTTATTTAAAACTTCACCCATGGTATAACCTGCATACTTTAAAAAATCATCATTTGCATAAACTATTTTACCTTTTAAATCTGTTTTAGAAGTAATTAAACTATCTTCTTGTAAAAAAATTTCTCTTGACATTTCCCCACCCTCTTAATTTATATTTTTAATTTTGCTAAGATTTCAGCACTTCTTTGCTCTAGTGATTTAATATCATTTACAATCGCATCATAAGCTTTTTGATCGATATAATCTTGACTTGATTCTTCTATTGCTTTTTTAGCGTTATCTTTTATAAATTCTTTAGCTAAATTTAACTCAGTTTCAGAACTAAGTTCATTAATAACACCTTGAGCTCTCTCATCTTGGCAAAGATTAGAAATTGGATCTACACTTTCAAGATTGAAATTTTGAGCCCCATTTAAATTTAAATATATATTTGATTTATAAAGAATATGATCGATTTTAACCACAGACAAAATCAATCTCTTTGCAAAGGATCCAAAATTAACACCAAGAGCACTACTATTTTCTTCTAGACGTTTAAAAGCTTGAGAAAATTTATTAATTCTTTCTTCAGATTCACTAACAATGTTAAAAACTTGATCGCTGCCACTTTGGATATTTACAAAATCCTGTTGCATAGTCTGAATTGCAATGGAAATTTCACTTGTAGATCTTTGAGTTCTTTCTGCTAACTTTCTAACTTCATCAGCCACAACCGCAAAGCCCCTACCATGTTCTCCTGCACGTGCAGCTTCAATAGCAGCATTTAAAGCTAGAAGATTGGTTTGATCAGCTATATCGCGTATTACTTCAACCACTGAAGTAATATTTTGGGAATTAGCCACAAAAGTTTGCACTGTTTCCTTGCTCGAATTTACAACATCCATTAAAGAACCCATGGCACTTTGCAAAGAATCCACCTCTGAGCCATTTTCTGTAGCTGTATGAGTAATGGCATCAACTGTATCATATACATTTTTCATCATGCTAATATCTTGATTTAATGAGCTAGAAATTTGAGACATATCTTTATTTTGATTTCCAAGGCTTAAATCCATTAAAGTTCTTGATAAAGCATTTTTAAAAGTGGATCTTGCTGTCACTTCTATGTTTGCTAAAGCTTTATTTATAAATTCAATATTATGAGCAAAAATTCCTTTTAAACCTTCAGGCAAAGCCTTACGATAAAATTCGCCTTTTTGGGAACAAGAAATAGAAGTATTAATTTCCCTTAAATAAGCTTCTAGTCCATCAATAGTATTGTTAAGATTATCTGCTATTTCGGCTAATTTTTTGCTTTTTGTTTTTACATAGATCATTCTATTGTCAAAATTTCCTTCTTTTAACTCTCTACAAAGAACCAAAAGTTTATCTATCATTATTTGCTCATCTTTGTGTTGTCTAAGCAAATAAATCATTAAAACAGCGATTAAAATAAAAATTATCACTCCAACATAAATATGAATAAAAATGGCACCTAAAACACCGATAATACTTAGAAAAATAGTTAATAATAATCCATTTTTCACCATAAATTTACCCCTTTATTAAAAATTTTTGAAGTCATAAATTAAAGTAATACTTTAATAATATATATTACTTTAATTTTTAGGCGAAGATTGTACAATAAAAAAGATTAAATATATCTTATTTAGTTATCTTCTTGCAAGTTAAAAACAAGTTCATTATAAGTCATTTTATAAGAACTTACAATATCCATTAAAGCTGAAACTCCAGCATTAATGCCTGATTTTTGCTCTTTTTCAAGTAAAATTTTATAAACTTCTTCAATTATAGGAAGAGATTTTCTATTGGGTGCACGACGAACAGAATAGTAGTTGATGATATCTCCATTGGCATCAAATGAAGCACTTACATTTGCAAACACCCAGTAAAAACTACCATCCTTGGCTTTATTTTTTACAAATGCAAAAATTTCTTCTCCTTTTTGAATATAATCCCAAAGACATTTAAATACAGTACGTGGCATATCTTCATGTCTTACTATATTATGAGATTTATACAAAAGCTCATCGACTTTATAACCTGCATATTGTAAAAAGTCATTATTGGCATAAATGATATTCCCCTTAAGATCTGTTTTAGAAGTAATTAAAGCATTTTCAGACAAAACTATTTCTTTCATAATTAAAACATCCCAATAAAACAAATAAATCAAAAATAGAATTATTACTAATAATAAACAATAAAAAGTATACTAAATTATAAAATTTTCAAAAAATATTTTAAATTTTATAATGTAAATAATGAGAAATTTTGTAACATTTATATAAAAATTTGTCATATCATATAAAAGAAAGTATTTCTAGATTTGTTTTTTTGTTAAAATTTACAATACGCATTGTTAAAATTATATTTCACAAAAGATCAAAAGGAGTGAATAAACTTGGAAACTTTAAGTCAAACTTTAGCTGAAAGAAAACCGCCTTTATATAAACGTATTATAAAAAGTCTTGGATTTTGGGTGATTATAGGCATTATTACAGGTATTATACTTGGCTATACAGATAAAGAATTAGCCATTGCTAGCAAACCAGGAGTTGATTATTTTATAGGTGCTTTAAAGGTTCTTATAGGTCCTATTATTTTTGTTACTTTGGTTTTGGGTATCATTAGTCTTGAAAGTTTAAAAAAAGTAGGTAGTATTGGTGCTAAAGCGGTTATTTACTTTGAAGTTGTAAGTACTTTAGCACTTGCTATAGGTATTTTTATGGCAAATGTTATGCAACCAGGTCATGGAATGAATCTTGATCCAAGTCAACTTGATACAAAAAGCGTTCAAAAATACATTTCTCAAACCACAGAAGTAAGCGCAAGCTCTGAGATTATGCATATTTTAAAAGATGCTATGCCTACTGATATTATCACGCCTTTTACAGAAGGAAAAACCATACAAGTTTTAGTTATTGCTATAATTACTGCTTTGATTATTTCTTTAATGAGAATAGAAGATAAACAGGCAATTCAAAGAGTTTTTGAAGTGGTGCAAAATTTTGTTTTTAAAATTCTGCAAATCATTATGTATTTTAGTCCTATTGCCGCCTTTTCAGCAATGGCTGTACTCATAGCTCAATACGGAATTGGCTCTTTGATCAACTTAGCATATTTACTTTTAGTAATGCTGATTTCATGTCTTGTTTTTATATTTGGAATCTTAGGTCTGATTTGTTATTTTGCAAAAGTAAATATCTTCAAATTTATGAGATTTATCTCAAGAGAAGTATTGATCGTTTTTGCAACCAGTTCAAGCGAGTCTGCACTTGCTCCTTTAATGAGAAAACTAGAAAAAGCGGGACTTTCTAAAGCAACAGTCGGACTTGTTTTACCAACGGGATATAGTTTTAATCTTGATTGTACAAATATTTATCTAGCTATGAGCTTAATCTTTCTAGCACAAGCTTTTAATGTAAATTTAAGTTTAACACACGAAATCAGTATTTTAATAGTATTAATGATAGCTTCAAAAGGTGCAGTGGGTGTAACTGGATCAGGTTTTATAGTGCTTGGAAGTACGCTTGCGGCTCTAGGAAATATGGAAATTTCAGAAGCAAATGCAACCTTAGCACAAGTTCTACCAGTAGCTGCTATAGGCGTTCTTTTAGGTGTTGATAAATTTATGTCTGAAATGAGGGCTGTTGGAAATCTTTGTGGAAATTCAGTAGCAGCCTTAATCGTTGCGATCTGGGATAAACAAATTGATCGGGAAAAATTCAACTATGCTATGGATAATCCAGAAAAATTCCATAATGCTGGAATGAACTAATGGGTTCTTTGGAGGAAATCATATCGATTAACCTCCTCTAAAGTATTATCTTTTTTCCTAAATTGTTTTAAAAAACTTTCATTGAAATTAAAACTAAATCCAACTTGAACAACGGTATCATCAACAGTCTCTCTTGCGCTATAATCACGACGCAATAAATTTAAACTAAATACACTATAAGGAGAGTAAGATACTTGATAATTAGTTTTATCATTATCCTTGCTTATATCAAAAGCAAAAGCGGTGTAAGTTGGAATTACAAAACTCATTCCAAGCTGTAAATTTTTTTCTGCTTCATTGGGTATGTAATAATTACTATAAGCCTTTATAAATTTACTATAACCAAACTCTGCACCAAAGCTTTTAGTATCTTTTTGTTCCTTTTGTTTGTCAATAAAACCATTAACTCCAAATAAAAAATCATCTTTTTCATAACGATTGATTAAGCCCCCTGAGTAATTATAATTATCTTGAGCCACAAAAAGTTCTTTTTGAAAAAGCAAAGAATTATTCTCTCCCTCATAAAGAGAACTTAAATTTTTAACCTGCGCGTTTTCGTTTTGAAAATCTAAATTCCCATCTGTTTTATCTATACCATTATTATTTTCTAAAGTTTTTGAAAGCAAGCTATCAAAAGCACTTTTAAAATCCACATTCTCTTCTTGAATTTTTGGAGCTTCTTTGGTATTTTTATAATCAAAGTGCTCCCAAGAATTTTGATTATTATTTTTTGTTAAAGCCTCTGTAAGTTCATCGGCATTGAGTAAAGAAAACAATGCTATTATATAAAAAATACCCCTCATTATTCTTATATTCCTTATTATTTCTTGTTTGAGTATTTATTATAAAAAAATAATATAAATAAAAATTCCACAAAGACTAAAAATTAAAATTAGCAAATTTAAAGTAAATAAGTGTATAATTAAAATAAAAAAGGGTTATTAATGCAAAAAGACAACCTCATAGCTTTTGTTATTTTTATTATTAGCACCATCGCATTTGTTATTTGGGGATTTGGTTATATTTCGCAACATCAACTGATTCTTTTTATTCTTGCTTCTATATTTGGCATTTTTATGGCATTTAATATAGGTGGAAATGATGTAGCCAATTCTTTTGGAACAAGCGTTGGTGCAAAAACAGTAACCATTAAACAAGCTTTAATTATAGCAGCTGTTTTTGAGCTAAGCGGGGCAATCTTCGCAGGCGCAGAAGTTACTAAGACCATACGCAGCGGTATTGTTATTTTTCCAAATTCTTTAGATCCTATGCTTTTTGTTATCATTATGCTTGCTGCACTTTTAAGCTCTGGGGTTTGGATTTTTATTGCAACCAAGAAAGGCTTACCTGTATCAACCACACACAGTATAGTTGGTGGGATTGTAGGTGCTAGCATTATGATGGGGCTTTTAAAATTTGATGGGATTCAAACACTCTCCATGGTTAAATGGAGTGAAATTTTAAGAATAGCTATTTCTTGGGTAGCTTCGCCTCTTTTAGGGGGTATTGTAGCTTATATTATTTATTCATATATTGATAAAAAAATTTTAAAACCATCAGAAAAACTAAATGATGATTTGAAAAATATCAAAAAAGAAAGAAAAAAATTCAAAGAAGAATACTTTTTAAATTTAAAAACAAAATCCCAAGAAGAACAAATCAAAGAACTTTCCGCTATAGCTTTAGATGAGGAAGAACAAGAAAATAATTTCTATAGAAATAAAATGAAGGAATTTAAGGATCAAGAAAAAGATATAGATATTTACTCTATTTTAAAAACTCATATGCCAATCATTGCTTGTATTGCTGCTGCTATCATTTCGGCAATGTTTTTATTTAAAGGTTTAAATAATGTTAGCACTTTAGATATTTTACAAAACTTTTGGATTATCGGAATTATAGGAACTATAAGTTATGTTGTAACATTTGCTATAGTCAAAATCGTTAAAAAAACAGAACTTAATAAAACTACTGATAGAATTTTCTCATGGTTTCAAATATTTACAGCCTCTAGTTTTGCATTTTCACACGGAGCCAATGATATAGCCAATGCTATAGGTCCTTTTGCAGCGATTTTAGATGTCTTAAAAAACGGCACAATTAACGCGACTTCTCCTGTACCTTTTGCCGCTTTAGCTATGTTTGGAGTTGCTCTAGTTGTAGGGCTTTGGTTTTTAGGTAAAGAAGTGATTACTACAGTGGGTTCAAAACTTGCAACCATACGCCCTACTACTGGATTTTCTGCAGAACTTGGTGCAAGTATAGTTATACTCTTAGCTACACAATTTGGAATTCCTGTTAGCTCCACCCATATACTCATAGGTGCTATATTGGGTATAGGAGTGTATAATAAAAACGCAAATTGGATTATGATGAAGCCTATAGGATTGGCTTGGATTATCACTTTACCAGCCGCTGGTATTATGGCAGCACTTGTATTTTTAGGATTTAAACTATCTTTAGGAATTTAAGTAAAGCTTATTTTTCTAAAATATTTTTTCCTTTAATTATATGCATTTTAATCTTTCCAAAAAGTTTATCCTCAGAATAAAGAGAACTTTTTGGAGCAAAAATTTCTTCATTCTCATCGAAAAGAACTAGATTAGCTTCTTTGCCAACTTCTATAACTCCACTATTTAAACCTAAAAATTCACTAGGGTTTTTACTTGTAAATTGACAAAGCTCTTGCCAATTTAAAAATCCTTCTTTGATTAAAAAAGTATAGCAAAGACTTATAAATTCGCATACGCTATGGATTCCAAAGGCCGCTTCATCAAAAGCTAAATCTTTTAAAGAAATTGATTTTGCACTATGCAAGGAAGTTAAAAAGCTGATCTTTCCTTCTTTTAAAGCCTCTCTTAAAGCCAAAACATCTTCTTTGCTTCTTAAAGGTGGCATAAGTTTCGCAGCCGTATTAAAATCTTCACAAGCACTATCATCTTTGATAAGATGATGAATGCTTACAAGTTTTAAATCCTTTTCATCTAATAATACTAAAGAATCTTTCAAACTTAAAAGATCAAAAATAACCTTATTTTTATAAAATTTAGCCAATTCTTTCATTTTAGCTATCTGGCTAGTTTCAGCAATTTTACTCATGCCTATAAGCCCTAGCTCAAAACTCATTTCACAATCATTCATCACTCCATTATCATCAAAATCCTTATCATAACAACGCACAAAAATTGGAGAGTCTTTCATAAAAGCATATTGTGAACTTACTTTTAAAGTATTTGCATCCAAAGAGCTATCAAGCTCTAAAGCACAAGCCCCCTTGTTTAAAAGAGTGGCTAAATTTTTAAGCTTGCCATTTGCATCCTTAACCCGCACACTTGAAAAAATTTGCATCTTTCTTTGAGCTAAATTTTGTAAAAATAAAGCAAAACTTTCTTCATCAAAATCCATGCAATCACGCAAAACTATACTAGAAATTCCTCCTTTTAGACACTCATTTTCTAAAAGCTCTAAATTAGCTAAAGAAAATTTATCATTTTTCAAACTTACACACAAATCCACAAAAGATGGAAGTAAAGTCATACCTTTAGCATCTAAAATTTCTTCACCTTGTAAATTAGAACCAATATTGGTAATTTTTCCTTCTTTAATCTCTATATCTTGTAAAGAATCTCCATAAATTTTTGCATTTTTAATTATCATGATTTTTCCTTAATCATTTTGCTTTAATAAATTCTGCGTTGCTTCTTGCACACTTTTACCCTTAAAAATTGCCACTACTTCATTTACAATAGGAGTATAAATTCCTTTCATTTTTGCTAATTTTTCTATAGCATAAGCAGTTTTTACACCTTCTGCTACTTCATTAAGCTCGGCTAAAATACTATCTAACTTTTGATTTTGCGCCAGTTTTAAACCCACTCTATAATTTCTTGATAAAACACTGGTTGCAGTTAAAAACAAATCCCCTGCTCCACTTAACCCTAAAAAAGTTTCTTCTTTAGCACCAAAAAATTTACCAAAACGGTGCATTTCTATAAGTCCTCTTGAAATCAATGCTGCTCTTGCATTATTGCCAAGTTTTAACCCATCACTAATCCCACTTGCAATCGCTAAAACATTCTTATAAGCACCACAAATTTCAGCACCACGCACATCATTATCAATATAAGTTTTAATAAAATCAGGGAAAAAACTCGCAAATTTTTTACAAAGCTCTTGATTTATCCCACTAATCATCAAAGCAGTAGGAAGTTTTTGCATTACTTCAGCAGCAAAAGAAGGACCGCTTAAAACACAAAAATTTTCTTTTGGCACAAAATCTAAAAAAATTTCATCTAAAAATTGACAACTTTGATCTTCTATGCCTTTTGAAGCAATTAAAATTTTTTGTCCTTTGTTGATGAAATTTTCTTTAAGCCAAGCACGCATCCCTTGAGAACTTAAAGCAAAAACAAGGTATTCACATTCTAAAGCTTCTTTTATGCTAACAAAATCTTCTAAATCACGCTGATGCAAAGAACTGATAAAACAATTGTGATTTTCTTTTAAGGCTAGATGTAAAGCACTGCCCCATTTTCCCGCACCAATAACCGCTATACGCATCAACCAAGCTTTGCTTTTAAAATTTCATTTACTTTTGCAGGGTTAAAAGCTCCCTTACCCTCTTTCATTGTTTGACCCACAAAAAATCCAAAAAGCTTGTCTTTACCGCTTTTATACTCTGCAACCTTATCAGCATTTGCATTTAAAATTTGTTCAATTACCGCTTCTATAGCTGAATCATCACTTACTTGCTTAAGTCCTAGCTTTTCTATAGCATCATCAATTTCCATGCTAGTATTTTCAAACACAAAAGCTAAGACATCTTTAGCCGCTTTTGCACTGATAGTGCCATCTTCTATGCGTTTAATTAAAACTCCAAGCTTTTGAGCATCTACGGGAGAATTTTCTATAGTCAATTCTCCTTTTAAAAGTCCCATAAGTTCAGTATTTAACCAATTTACACAAAGCTTAGGATTTAAATTTTGAGAAATAAGACTTTCAAAAAAACGACTCATTTCTAAAGAACTGATTAAAACCTCAGCATCACTTTCTTTTATACCAAGCTCGTCTATAAAGCGTGCTTTCTTCTCATCAGGAAGTTCAGGGATTTTAATATCCAAAAACTCATCTTTTAATAAAACAGGCAATAAATCAGGATCTGGAAAATAGCGATATTCTGCCGCTTCTTCTTTACCACGCATACTTCTTGTAACTAAATTTGTTGTATCAAAAAGTCTGGTTTCTTGAACTACTTCTTGTTCGTAAGTTCCATCTTCCCAAGCCTCACTTTGTCTTTTTACCTCATATTCTATAGCTTTTTGGATAAAACGAAAAGAATTAAGATTTTTAATCTCTACCCTAGTATAAAGTTTTGTATCACCCTTAGGTCTTATACTAACATTTGCATCGCATCTAAAACTTCCTTCTTGCATATTTGCATCTGAAATGTCTAAAAAGCGTATGATAGAATGAAGCTTTTTAAGATAAGCTACTGCCTCATCGCTACTTCTAAGCTCAGGTTCGCTGACAATCTCAAGCAAAGGAGTTCCTGCACGATTTAAGTCCACTTTAGAAAAATTATTTTCGTGGATATTTTTACCTGCATCTTCTTCTAAGTGTGCTCTTGTAATACCTATGCGTTTATTTTCACCCTTTACATTGATAAAAAGCTCACCCTTTTCTACTATAGGGATATCAAATTGTGAAATTTGATAAGCCTTAGGTAAATCTGGATAAAAATAATTCTTACGATTAAAAACACTTTTTTTATTAATTGTTGCATTGACAGCTTTTCCAAAAGCTATAGCTTTTTTTACAACCTCTTCATTTAAAACAGGCAAAGCTCCTGGTAAGGCCAAACAAGTGGGACAAACATTGGTATTTGGAGCTTCTCCAAAAGAAGTTGCACATGAGCAAAAGATTTTTGTTTTTGTATTTAATTGAGTATGAACTTCAAGACCTATAACTACTTCAAACATAAAATTTCCTTGAATTTTTAAATGCTTTATTTTATCTTTTTTTCTTTTAGAAAAGGCTTTAAATATTAGACTTTGATTTGTATTTGTTTAATTTTAAAATTATGAAATTATAAAACAACTATTTTTTCTGATTTTTAAGTTCATGGTTTTCTATAAACAACATAAAAACCAAAAATAAAAGCAGGCTAAAAATAAACCCCAAAACAAGATAAAAATAAGATATAAATTTAAAAAAGAGAAAAAAGGTGCACAAAAGCATTAAAGCTAAAGATGCACCTTTGAAAAATTCTAAAATATAGATCAATGACCTTCCTCAACAACAGTTGCACCCGCTAAATATACATAAGTTAAAATCATAAAAATAAAAGCTTGTAAAAATGCCATAAAAGTTAAAAGCACATAAGCAGGAAGTGGAGCTATATAAGGAACTAAAGCTAAAATTACCATCAAAAATAAATCGTCGCCTTTAATATTTCCAAACAAACGGAAGGACAAAGAAACCACACGAGAAAGATGAGAGACTATCTCTATAGGAAACATCAAAGGAGCTAAAAGTTTAATAGGTCCCATGAAATGAGCAAAATACTTTACAAAACCTTGCGCCCTAATACCCTCAAAATGATAATATACAAAAACTATAATAGCCAAAGACAAAGTCAAATTTAAACTTGCAGTTGGAGCGTGAAAACCAGGTATTATACCTATAATATTGCTAAAAAACACTATAATCCCCAAAGTTGCAACCAAAGGAAGATATTTTCTTGCACCTTTTTCACTTCCCATGGTGTCTCTACCCATAGATAAAACTCCCTCTAAAAAAGCCTCGCCTAAATTTTGCATACCGCGTGGAACAAGTTGCATAGAACGAGTAGCCATCATAGCCACTATAACAGCAATTAAAGCTACCAAACCTATGTGAAAAAAATAAGAAAAAGTATGACTTGCATCAAGCAAAGAGCTAAATAAAAATAAATCTTTCATGGTTTCCTCAAAAATTTTATTCTAAACTCGGAATTTTAGCAAAATCTTACTTATATTTTAATGAAAATTTACATCCATTCTAAAACTTGCGAAAGTTCTTTAGCAACAAAACACTTAAGCCCTATATCTTCCAAAGGCTTAGAAGGAACAATGGCATTTTTAAATTTTTGCATTTTAGCTTCTTTTAAACGAATATCAAGGCTAAAAACCTCTCTAATTTCTCCATTTAAACTAAGCTCCCCTATAAAAATACTATCTTTGCTCAAAGGGCGATTTTTAAAACTTGAAATAATAGCTGCAACCACAGCCAAATCCGCCGCAGTTTCGCTTACTTTTACTCCGCCACTAATATTTACAAATACATCATAATGTCCTAAAGGAATTTCAAGCTTTCTTTCAAGCAAAGCCAAAAGCATATCTAAGCGATTTTTTTCATATCCCGTAGCGCTACGCTTTGGATAAGAACTTTCACACACTAAAGCTTGAACTTCTAAAACCAAAGCACGAGATCCTTCCATCACAACACCTAAAGCACTTCCTGAAATAGCCTTTCCACGAGTAAAAAAACGATTTGCCAAATCTTTTGCGCTGATCAAACCTTTAGCAGTCATCTCAAAAATACCTACTTCATTCGTTCCACCAAAACGATTTTTAAAGCCTCTTAAAAGTCTGATTTCTTTAGTGGCATCTCCTTCAAAATAAAGCACCACATCTACCATATGCTCAAGAACCCTAGGCCCTGCTATAGCACCTTCTTTAGTAATATGCCCTATGATAAAAGTACTGATATTATAAGCCTTGCTAACACGCATAAGTTCAAAAGTAATCTCACGCACCTGAGTGATGCTTCCTGCTGCTGAAGTGATTTTATTTGAATATAGAGTTTGTATAGAATCAACGATAAGAATGCTATAATCTTTTTTGTGCAATTCTTCTAAAATATTTTCAAGGCAAAGTTCAGTAAGTAAAAATAAATTCGGAGTATTAGCCTCAAGACGATCAGCTCTTAATTTAATCTGGGTTTTACTTTCTTCGCCACTGACATAAAGCACTTTTTTACCCTGTTTAGCTAAATTTGAAGCAATTTTTAACAAAAGCGTAGATTTTCCCACACCTGGACTTCCGCCTATAAGCACTAAAGAACCTTCAACAAGCCCTCCGCCTAAAACCAAATCAAGCTCATTATCATCTGTGCTGTATCTTGTAAAATGTTCTAACTCCACATCTTCAATACAAACAGCCTCACTTGTTTTCATACTAACTTGTGCAAGCTCTTTTAAAACTTTAATTTGCTCAGCTTTTAATTCTATAAAACTATCCCAAGCTCCACAATCAGGACATTTTCCAAGCCATTTGCTTTGTTGATTTCCACAAGCTTGGCATTCAAAAAGTGCTTTATTTTTTGCCATTATTCAAAAATAGGATCTAATAAAGTATCTAAGTAAGCATTTGCATTAAATTCTTGTAAATCCGTCATTTGCTCACCCACGCCTACATAAAAAATAGGAAGCTCAAGCTCTCTTGCTATACTAAAAAGTGCACCCCCTTTAGCTGTCCCATCAAGCTTTGTGATAATCACACCATCAAGTTTTACAAGCTCATTAAAAGCTTTAGCTTGTAAAATTCCAGCATTTCCCTGTGTTCCATCTAAAACTAAAATTTTTCTATGGGGTGCACCTTCTAAAGCTTTGTTTGAAATTCTCACAATTTTTTCAAGCTCATGGGCTAAATTTTTTTGATTTTGCAAACGCCCTGCTGTATCGATAATAACTCTATCAAAATCCTTTGCTTTTGCTTTAGAAATGGTATCAAAAGCAACCGCTGAAGGATCATGCCCTTGTGCAGTTAAAACTATATCTACATCCACTTTTTGTGCCCAAAGTTTTAATTGTTCAATCGCACCTGCTCTAAAAGTATCACACGCTCCTAAAATCACTTTTTGATTTTGGTTTTTATATAAATAAGCAAGTTTGGCAATACTTGTTGTTTTTCCTGCTCCATTTACTCCTAAAATAAGTTCTACAAAAGGTTTTTCTTGATTGGTTTCTTTTTTTTCATAAAGAAAATAAGAACCCATAACACGCTTTAAATCTTCTTTTTTTACTTCATTTTGAGGTGGTAAATAATAAACTATCTCTTCAACTATTTCATAACTTACATCTGCTTCAAGCAAAATTTCTTCAAGCAAATCTTTGGTTATCTTTTTATTCTCTCCTTTAACTCCAATAATATTTTCAAGAGTTTTTGTAAGTCCTTTTTTAAAAAAATTAAACATTAAAGTATAGCCTTTTGTATATCGATTTCTAGCATTTCTTCAGGAATAAGCCCTAAATACTGATTAATCAATTTAGAATGCTTGTTGTAAAGAAACATGGTAGGAATTCCATTTACCCCACCTAAAACTTTAGCTAAAAGATAGTTATTTTCACCATTAGAGACTTTATAAGATATTTTATGTTGTTCTATAAATTTTTGAATCTCCTCATTAGACTTATCCTCTAATAAAACTCCAACTATATTAAAATCATTGTTATACTTTTCTTGCAGTTTGTTAAGATGAGGAATTTCGGCAATACAAGGAGTACACCAAGTAGTAAAAAATACAAACAAAGTTGCCTTATCTTCATCGTTGAAATTTAAAACGGCATTTTCTTTTTTTACTGAAATTGATCCTCCATCAATCAAATTAAGTTTAAAATTCATATCATCACTTTGATTTATACTTGCCTCGGTGCTTAAATTTACATCATTTTGCTGTTTTTCTTTATCATTGCTACAAGCAACAAATAAACAAGATATTACCACTAGTAAAAGTATTTTTTTAATTTTCATTATTTATCAATCCTTTATTCTTCTTTATAAAAATGCTAAAATTATAACATATATAAGATAATATTTTTTTAAAGGCATATTAATGGAAAAAACAGATTTTAGGGCATTGCAAAAAATACGCCTTTTCAAACATTCAAAACTAAATTTCAAACAAGATTATAAAATATTTAAAGAATGTCTTAAAATAATAAAACTATTTAAAGCTAAAAATATTTTAATTTTTATTCCTTTGCATTATGAACCAAACTTAATAAAATTTCGCCATATTCTTAATAAAAATTACAAACTTTTTGTTCCATTTATGCAAGATAAAAGTTTAAAAATTGTAAAATTAAGATTGCCTTTTATTAAAAAAAGGTTTGGGGTTTTAGAGCCTATAGATTCTTTTTTTAAAGCAAAAATTGATTTAGCCATTGTGCCTGTAATTGGCGTCGATAAAAATTTAAAAAGAATAGGACATGGGCAAGGTTTTTATGATAGATTTTTTGAAAATTTAAATTACAAACCTCATATAATATTTGTCCAAAGTATAGATGCTTTAAGTCAAAATAATCTAACACAAAAGCATGATATTTCAGGAAAATTATACATAAACCCTTATAAAAAATATTACAAGAAAGAAAGAAAAAATGATAGAATCACTTATCGCATTTATAGCCGCTATAGTCGGACTCGGTATAGGATATTTAGTTGCAAAAAAAATCAATGATGCCAAATATGAAATTTTCATAGAGCAAGCTAAAGCTAAAGCTAAAGCTATAGAATACGAAGCAGAGCTTATTTTAAAAGATGCAAAAAATTCAATTCTTAATGCAGAATTAGAAGTTAAAAAAAAATACGAAGAAAAAACTCACAAAATTCAAAAAGATTTTAATCAAAAATTTGATGATCTTTCTAAAAAAGAACAAAAACTTCAGCAAGAAGAAGAAAAACTAAAAGAAGATAAAGAATACCTTTGCAAGTCACAAAAACACATTCAAGACTTACAATCTGATGTTGATAAATTAAAAAATAAATATCAAGAAAAACTTGACGATGTTTTAAAAATTTTAGAACATTCTGCAGGACTTACACAAAATGAAGCCAAAGAAATCATTCTTAAAAAAGTAGAAGAAAATTCTCGCGAGCAAATTGCACATATAGTAAGAAAATATGAAGAAGAAGCAAAAAATGAAGCCAAAAGAAAAGCTAATTTCATCATTGCTCAAGCTACCTCTCGTTTTGCAGGTGAATTTGCGGCTGAAAGACTTATCAATGTTATTAACATTAAAAACGATGAACTTAAAGGACGTATCATTGGTAAAGAAGGACGCAATGTTAAAACCTTAGAAATGGTTTTAGGTGTTGATATTATCATCGATGACACACCAGGTGCTATTATAGTAAGTTGCTTTAATCTTTATCGCCGTGCTATTGCTACAAAAGTTATAGAGCTTTTAGTTGAAGATGGCAGAATTCAACCCGCGCGCATAGAAGAAATTCACGAAAAAGTATGCAAAGAATTTGATAGTGCCATTCTAGAAGAAGGCGAAACCATAGTTATGGATCTAGGTTTAAATAAAATACACCCTGAAATTGTAAAACTCATAGGAAAACTCAAATACCGAGCAAGCTATGGACAAAACGCTTTAGCACATTCTTTGGAAGTGGCTCACCTTGCAGGAATCATTGCTGCTGAATGTGGTGGAGATGAAAATTTAGCGCGTCGCGCGGGAATTTTACATGATATAGGAAAAGCATTAACCCATGATTTTGAAGGATCTCATGTGGATTTAGGTGCAGAACTTTGCAAACGCTATAAAGAGCATCCTGTAGTAATCAATGCTATTTACGCACACCATGGACACGAAGAAGCTACAAGCATAGAATCAGCAGCTGTTTGTGCAGCAGACACTTTAAGTGCTGCACGACCTGGAGCTAGAAGAGAAGTGTTAGAAGCTTTCTTAAGAAGAGTCAGTGAGCTAGAAGATATCGCTAAAAGTAAAGAAGGAATTAAAAATGCCTATGCAATCAATGCCGGAAGAGAAATTCGCGTCATAGCCAATGCTCAGCTTGTTAATGATGATGAAAGTGTACTTTTGGCTAAGGAAATAGCAGCTGAAATTCAAGAAAAAATGCAATATCCTGGCGAAATTAAAGTCAATGTTATACGTGAACTTAGAGCTGTAGAATACGCTAAATAAGGTTTATTATGCAAGATATGATTGATACTTTAATAAAATATGGTTATATTGTTTTATTCTTTTACTCTTTAGGAGGTGGAATGGTTGGAATTTTAGCTGCAGGAGTTTTAAGTTCTCAAGGAAAAATGGATCTTAGTTTTTGCATTGCTCTTGCTTTTATTGCTAATACCATAGGTTCAACTTTGCTTTTTATACTTGGAAAATATTATAAAAAAGATATTATGCCTTATTTTAAAAAACACCGACGCAAGCTAGCCCTTGCTATGATGAAAACAAAACAACACGGAATTATTTTATTTGTAACTCAAAAATTTATTTATGGTTTAAAAACTTTCATTCCCATAGCTGCAGGTATGGCAAAATATAATTTTATTAAATTTTTTATTATCAATACTCTAGCTAGTTTGGCATGGGCTATTGTTCTAGGTTTTGTTGCTTATACTTTTGGGTATGTTATTGAAGCAATTTTTGATAAACTGAGTTTATATCCTTATACTGCTCCTTTATTTTTATTATTTTTAGCTGGAATAATTTGGCTCTATTTAAGTAAATTTTCCAAAAAATAATGTCTCTATGGAATTCTTTTTCTTACTCTTTTAAAGAATTTCATTATTTATTTTTATCTGTTGTTATTATTTTTATTTTTAATATCCTTTTAGAATATAATAATTTTTTAAAATTTAAAAACCAAAAACATTACTTTATAAATAACGCTCTATTAACGCACCAATATACAAAATATAATAAAAAAAATAAAAAATACTGGGTTTTAAAGCTACAAACTGAAAACTTCACTTTTTATACTACAAGTTTTAAGGATTTAAATTTAAGCAAGAATCAACTTTTAAGCCTTAGAATTATCACCCATAATATTAACTTTAAAGACTATCTGAGCAAAAGTTTTTACGCACCTTCTTATGATTTTCAAAAATTAAAAGAAAAAGAATACAATCCCATTATATCTTACTTCTTAAATCAACATACAAATGAAAAAATTAAAGAATTTTATGGTGCTTTATTTTTTGCACTGCCCATATCTTTAGAGCTTAGAAACGATGTAAATTACTACGGCATAGCACACCTTATAGCAATTAGCGGTTATCACATAGGCTTGCTTTTTAGTTTAATTTTCTTTATTTTAGCTCCAATTTATAGTTTTTTCCAAAAAAGATATTTTCCTTATAGAAATTTACGTTTAGATTTAAGTATTTTAATTTTTACACTACTTTTAGCTTATGCTTGTTTAATAGGATTTGTCCCTTCTTTTGTGCGCTCCTTGATTATGGCTTTTTGGGTTTTTTATCTATTGTGTAAAAATATAAAAATTATTAATTTCTTTACGCTTTTTTGTAGTATTTTATTATGCATTTCTCTTTACCCTAGACTTTTATTTAGCATTGGATTTTTATTTTCTATTTTAGGTGTTTTTTATATTTTTTTATATATGCATCATTTTGCAAATAAATTTAATAATCTTATAAATATTATTTTGCTTAATATTTGGACTTTTTTTGCTATGGTTTTACCTGTGCTTTATTTTTTTCCACTTATAAGCTACCAACAAATTTTAGGTATTATTTTGAGTGGAATTTTTGTAATATTTTATCCTTTAGTATTATTTTTACATCTTATAAACTATGGAGATTTGTTCAATTTTATCTTAGATGAATTTTTTAAATTTAAAATTTATGGAACTAATATCCATATCCCATTTTGGATTTTTATAAGTTATCTTATTGTTTCTTTAATCTCTGTGCGATTTAAATATCTAGCTTTTCTTTGTATTTTTGCGAATTTTATTCCCTTCATTATGATTGTGATTTAGAAAATAATAGAGTTTAAGCCCAAAAAGATAAATAATCCAAGAAATATAAATCCAAATAAAAAAGAATAAAATAGTAGAAAAAGATCCATAAACACTAGCGTATGTTTTATTATATACCACATAATATACAAACAAATTTTTTCCTATATACCAAATAGCACCCGCTCCAAAAGATACTAAAGCTAAACTTCTAAGAGTTCCCTTATGAACAGAACTTGAATAAGATATAAAAAATAAACCCCAAATAATTACAAAGGGTAAAATTTCAAAAAAATTAAACCCTATTTTATAATCATCTAAAGTTTGTTGGATAAAACCTGAAATATAAAAACTAAGCCCAAGCCCTAAAGGAACAAGAGTCAAAAGAGTCCAATAAGAACTAATGCTTTGCCAAAGTCCTTTAGGTTCATTTTTAGTAATACGATTGATTACAAAATCATAGCCTGAAAAAAAAGCTAAAGAAGTAAATGCCATAGCAATAAGACCTACAATACCCAAATTTACACTATTTTTTAAAAAAGTATCGATGTAAGTAGCAACAACATCTTGTTGCGTTGGTATTAAAAAAGCAAAAATTACTTGCTTTGCTTTTTCATAATAAGCTTTAAAACTAGAAATTTGCGTAAAAACAGAAAAACATACAAATAAAATAGGTATTAAAGATAATACAGTATAAAAACTAAGCGCTGCTGCATAATTTAAAATTTCCTTATCACGCAAATTTAGCAAAATAGTAAAAAAATTTTTCACCTTCTAAAGTCCCATTTTAAAAGGATTTAGTATATTATTTGGATCAAAAGCTTTTTTAATATTTCTCATTAAATTCATTTCGGCTTCAGAAAAAGCTAAATTCATAAAAGGTGCTTTAGAGAGTCCGATACCATGCTCTCCGCTTAAAGTTCCTCCAAGTTTCACTGTTAATTTAAAAATCTCTTCCACAGCTTCATAGCCTTTTTTCACTTGCTCTTGATCATTTTTATCAGGAACCATCACATTAGTATGCACATTTCCATCCCCTGTATGCCCAAAACAAGGAATTTTAAAACCATATCTTTTAGAAATCTCATCTATACCTTCAAGCAAGGCAGGTAGTTTAGAACGCGGAACTGTAATATCTTCATTAAGTTTTAAAGTTCCATACATGGCAATGCTTTGAGAACAATTTCTTCTAGCAAACCAAATATCTGCGGCTTCTTGTTCGTCTTTTGCTATTTTAAATTCACTAGCTCCAGCTTCTAAAAAATAATGTTCTAAATTTCTTAAATCCTCATCAATAGCTTCTTTAACATTACCATCCACATCAGCAATCAAAATAGCACCAGCTTCTATAGGCAAACCTTTATTAAATTTACTCTCAACCGCTCTAATGCTAAGATTGTCTAAAAATTCCATAGATACAGGACTTACACCGCTAGCAAGACTTTTGTAAACTGCATTCATAGCACTTTTTACACTTGGAAAAATAGCAAAAGCGGTTTTTTTGAATTTAGGTAAAGGCATTAATTTTAAAGTAAGCTCACTTAAAACTGCCAAAGAACCTTCACTAGCGATTAAAATTCCTGCCAAATTATAACCTGCCACATCTTTAATAGTGCGTTTTCCTGCACGAATGATTTCTCCGCTAGGCAAAACAGCCCTTAAAGCCATCACATAATCTTTTGTAATGCCATATTTTGCAGCTCTCATTCCCCCAGCATTTTCGCTTACATTACCCCCTAAGCTAGAATACTCCATGCTAGCAGGGTCAGGCGGGTAAAAAAGTCCGTATTTAGCCACTTCTTTTTGTAAATGTATATTAATAACCCCAGGTTGCACAACAGCCACTAAATTTTCAAGATCAATTTCCAAAATTTTATTCATATGCTTTTCAAAAGCAAGCACCACACCGCCATTAACAGCTAAAGCTCCTCCTGTAAAACCAGATCCTGAGCCTCGTGGTATGACTATGATATTATTTTCATTGCAAAATTTTAAAATTTGAGCAATATCTTCTTCATTTCTTGGAAAAAGAACCCCATCGGGTAAATAATGTTTTTTTGTCGCATCATAGCTATAAGCTCTTTTGTGAATTTCATCAAAATAAGCGTTTTCTTCTCCTAAAAATCGTTTAAAATATTGTTCAAATTCTTTTTTCATGTTTATTGCACCTTAGGAAGATTAATCAAAGCATCATAATACCTATAATAATTTCCTATTTCTTGAGAGTTAAAATCAAAAAAATTACTTTTATATCCACCTATACGAGAATAAAAAGGAACCTGAACGCTAGTTGGCTTGCTTATAGGCACTTCATAAAGCTTATTAAAATCTTGACAATCTACAACTTCTGCTTGATTTTCCAAAGCCACAACCAAAATGCCAACCGCATTATCATCACAAAATTGCCTAAAATCTGAACGCTTAGGAGAAAGAATGGCCGTTCTAATTAATTGTGCTCCAAAAATGTCAATATGGGTAAAATATATTTGCGGAAATTCTCTAACAAGTTCATTATAAGTTTGTTCATCAGGAGCAATTACCAATCCTCTATCATAAAGAAAATTTAAAACAACCTCATCACCTACTTTAGGTAAAACATTTGGCAAAGGCAAAGCATCTTGCTTAAGAGCTGAAAAAACGCTAAATTCTAATTTTGCCAAACCATTTTTTTTATCTATAACACTTGCTCTAGCGATGATACTTTGCGAATTGCTAAAATGTTGTACTACTACGCCACTTGAATAAAGTTTTATATCATCACTATCTTTAATATAACCATAAATATCATCAACTTTTACAAGTTCACTTTTTATAGGTTTTAAATCAAATCCAACCGCAAAGAGGCTAAGGTTTAAAGCTAAAAAACACACTATAGTTTTAAACAAATTTGCTCCTTAAATAAAAATTTATAGAATTATAATCCTTTTTTGTTAAGCAATTGTAAGAAAAATAAAGTAAAATATAGCTTTTAAATTTCAAAATTCTTTTAAAAATTAAGGTTATCTCATGAAAAAATTATTGCTTTTATTTATTTTTGTTGTTCAAAGTTTTGCAGCTTTAAGTGTTGAAGAGCTAACTTGGGATAATGGAGATACCTTGCTTAAATTCTTACAAAGAAATTCCATACCTATGTCGCTTTATTATGGACTTGATAGAGAAGATCAAGAACTTGCTTCTGATATAGCCTATAAAATAAAATATCAAGTTTTAAAAGATGAAAACAACAACATAGAACAAGTTTTAATTCCAATTAGTGATGATTTACAAATTCATATCTATAAAGATAAAGATGGACAATACACTCTTGCTTTTACTCCTGTATCTTATCAAAAAGAAGATAGAATTTTACATTTAACCATTAAAAGCTCTGCTTATCAAGATGTCTATGAAGAAAGCGGTAGCAGTACTTTAGCTCGTGCTATGGTTCGTGCTTTTCGAGGAAGTATAAATTTTCGCAATATCCAAAAAGGTGATGAAGTAACCCTATATTATGAACAAAAAAGACGCATGGGTAAACTTTGGGGCGATATAAATATAAAAATGGCAATGGTAGAAATCAATAAAAGCGCTAGAGAAGTCTTTTCTTATAATGATATATTCTATGATCGCGATGGCAAAGAATTAGAATCTTTTTTACTTACAAAACCTGTGAACTACACTAGAATTTCCTCTCCTTTTACAACAGCAAGATATCATCCTATATTAAAACGCTATCGCGCCCATCTTGGTATAGACTATGCTGCACCTACTGGAACTCCTGTAAAAAGTGCTGGCAAAGGAGTAGTAACCTTTATAGGCACAAAAGGTGGTTATGGAAATGTAATTCAAATCAAGCATGACTCAGGTTATATGACTTTATATGCTCATCTTAGTCGTTTTGCAAAAATTAAAAACGGACAAAAGGTAAATCAAGGACAAGTAATTGCATATGTTGGTTCAACAGGTATGAGCACAGGGCCTCATTTGCATTTTGGAGTATATTTAAACAATAAAGCTATAAATCCTGCATCTGTTGTAAAAATCGCCAAATCAGAACTTAGTGGAAAAGCGAAAGAGAATTTTAAACATATCATAGCTGGATACGAGCAGGTTGTTAAAGAAGCCCTAGCCTCGAATCAACCTAATCCTCCAAAAGAAGAAGATTTTGAAAACTATATAGAATTTTAATTACTCAACAACGCTTTATCTTTTGCATTGATTAAAGAATTTAGAAGAGTTGCAAGCTCTTCTTTTTCTTTTTCATTAATTTCACAAAAATCTGCATCAATCAATTGTTTCACCAAAGCTTCATTTAACAAATCCCCATCGCCAAATTCTCTAGCTTTTTGAATGATTTTTAACACTCTTAAATCTTTTCTTTCGTACATTTTAATCCTTTAAATAAACCACACTCACAAAACGCTTAGTCGTTTTATCTCGACGATAAGAAAAAAAACTCTCATCATCAAAGCTACAAATTCCACAATCTTTAATATTTTCAATGCCTAAATTTTGCGCTTGAAATTTTACTAAAGCTTTTAAATCAAGTTTATCATCTTGAACAAATTCTTTAAATTCTTTTTTAGCAAATTCTAAAATTTCTCCATCTATTTCATAATTTTTAGCACAAATTCCAGGCAGGATAAAAAGATGAAATTTATTCTTATCTAAATGTGAATTTTGCATAGCAATTTGATCAACGCATTCTTTTAGGATATTTTCAAAGCTTCCTTTTCTACCTGAATGCAAAGCTGCTATAATGCCACTTTCATGATATAAAATTAAAGGCAAACAATCCGCACTTAAAACACAAAGAGCAGTATTTTTTTCCTTGCTTATAATCCCATCGCAACTGAGATTTTTTAAATTTTTATCATAAATAATAACTTTATGAGAGTGAATTTGATCCATAAAAACACATTTTTCAATGTCTTTAAAACCTAAATGAGAAAATAAATTCTCATTATGAATTTTAGCCCTAAAAACATTATAATCCTTATCAAAAGCACAAAAAATACCGACTTTATCATTTTCTAATAAAGATAAGAAATTCTTTCCACTTCTTCCCATGATAATCCTTTGTTTTTACCTTGTAATTGTGCATAAATATAACGAGCAAGCAAATCACTTTCTATGTTGATTTTTCTACCTACTTGATAGTCTTTAAAAAGCGTTTCTTTAAAAGTAATAGGAATAATAGTAAGCCTAATACCATTTTTTAAAATTTCATTGATAGTAAGACTTACTCCATCAACGCCTATACTTCCTTTTTCTGCCATAAATTTCATAGCTTCTTTAGGTAAAGATATATAAAAATCCACTCCATTTTCATCTTTTTGAATCTTTTCAAGTGTGCCGATAAAATCAATATGTCCTTGCATAAGATGTCCATCAATTCTATCGCCGTATCTTAAAGCAGGTTCTATATGAACTTTATCTTTTAAATTTTCTATAGCTATATGAGTGCGACTTTCACGAGAAAGCTCCACTTCAAAACCTCCCTCATAAAGTTTTGTCACACTCAAACAAGCCCCATTTACAGCTATGCTATCGCCAAGATTTGGGCGATATTTTGCTTTTAAACTTAAAGTATTGTTTTGATAAGATTGAACTTTAGCAATTTCTCTTATGAGTCCATTAAACATTTTTTTACCTTAAAAAATCTTATTTAATAATTTATTTACCGCTTTATCTACTTTATCGCCTGTACTTTTAGCACCATCACTCACACCACCACCTACTACATTTTTAATAGAATTTAACACACTTCCTGCATTTAAATTTACTTTAGGATTTTCCGTAGTTCCTGTAATACTTCCTTTAAAATTGGCTCTATCGAGTTTAATATCAAAAGGCAAATTTAAAGCCCCGCTTTTAGAATTTAAAGCTCCTGATTGTACTAAAATATAAGAACGATCTGCTTGCATATTAAGATCAAGTTTGATATTTTCTTTTTTAATCAAAGCTTTAGCATTAGCAGTACGATAAACATCATTTGTAATATCTTTTAGTGTTAAAATTTTTAAAGCATTGGTAATAAGATTTGGTTTTAATTTACCCTCTTTCATATCCAAATTAACCTCTCCTTCTTCGCTTAAAAGATTGTAATTTGCCTTCACATTTGCCTTACCTTGATAAACATCCATAAAATCTAAACCTTGAGCTAGACTACTTAAATCCACTCCATTTAAATCAGCAAGCAAAAGGTTATCTTTAAGTGTGCTTTGAAGCCTCCCTTCAAATAAATTTGGACTATTTACAACAAAATTTAAACTCTTATCAAAACCTACCTTTCCATTAAATTCTGCCTTACCTTTAAGTTTTCTATCCAACAAAAAGCCTAGTTTTGAAAAATCATTTATCTTTAGATTAAAATCCGAATTTAAAAGCATTTTGCTTATATCAAAACTTCCTTGTAGCTTTGTAAGATCAGCTAAAGATGAATTTAAAACAGAATCAAATTGAGCGATATTGTTTTTAAAATTAATTTTGGTATTTAAATCATAACTTGTATTGTTTGGAAAATTTTTATTTAAAATTTTACTTAAAGTTGTAGCATTTAAAATACCTTTAGCTTCTAAATTTGCTTTACCATTAAGGTTGTTAAAATCGATATTATCTAAATTAACCTTTGCATTAACAATCCCACTGGCATAATTTGGCATACCTGCTATAACAAAAAGTTTAGATAAATCAAGTTTATCAATGTTTAAATCAAGTTTTTTACCATTTGAATCAGCCTTGATTACACCATCTGCCAAATTTGCATTTGTATTTAAATTTTGTATTTGAGTGCCTATAATATGAGCTTTTGCAGCAAGATCTGCCTTGCCTTGTAATTTTTGTCCTGCTATAGCACTAAACTGAGATAAATCATCGATAAAAGCATTTAAATCTGTATTTAACTCACTATTTTTTAAATTATAACTTCCTTGAAGTTTTTTGATATTAAGCAAATTTGAAGCAAGCAAAGCATTGTAAGCAATATTGCTATTTTTTGCATTTGCTTTAGCATCAAAACTAAAAATTGTATTTGGAAGTTCTATTTTAGCCATTTTTTTAAGCTCATTGGTGTTAAGTTTTGCATTGTTTATTTTTGCTTCAAGATTAAAATTAGAAAAATCCAAATCTGCATTTAGAAGTTTAGCATTTAAATTTCCAGAAACTAAAGCTCCATATCCTGCAAGAGCTAATAATTTTTCCAAGCTTGCTTCATTAATATCTGCAAAAATTTTATTATTTTTCAAACTTGCCTTTACTTCTCCACCAAGTCCAATAACTTGAGCATTTAAACTTGATAAAATATTATTTACAACACTTGCTTGACCTACCACACCCAAACTACCATTTAGTCTAGTTTTTGTAAGCTTTTCAAGCTTTGCAAGAGAAGGAATACTTAAACTAAAATCAGTACTTAAAGCATTCTTGCTAATATCATAAAGAGTTTTTTGGGTTTGTAAGTTAAGATAATCATTGTAAATTTTACTTACAGCATAAATTTTATCTTCTTTAATATTGGCCAAAATTTCTGCTTTAGGATTAGAATTTAAAGGCAAGTCTAAAGAAAAATCTTTTTTTATCGCCTCATAGTTTATATAACTTGTATCAAGTTTTATGATGATATTTCCATCAGGTTTTAAATCCTGTGCTGAAATTTTTGCTTGAGCATTTAAAAAACCTTTAGCGTAACTAGGGTAAGATAAAAGATGGAGTATTTCTTCTATCTTAAGATTTTGTGCATCTAAATTTAAAGCAATAGGGCTGTAATTATACATTCTTGCATTTAAAAGTACATTTGAACCTAGCAAGTAACCTTTTCCATCTAAAGTAAAATCACTTGCTTTACCTTGAATCTTACCGCCAAAAGAAAGGTTTTGATTTAAATTTAAACCTAAATTTTTAGCATAATTTTGATTTAAAGAAATAAGATAGTCAAGATCAAATCCAAGCTTAAAAGGACTTAAAGCTCCCTTAAGATTAAAATCTGCCATATTTGCGATATTTGCTTGCAATTCAAGACTTGAAAAACGTAAATTAAAATGCGTGATATTTACATCTAATCCCGCACTTTCTTTGATCTTTTTTTGCGCTATATTTGCCACTATATTATTACCAAAACTTGTGAAAAGTATGGTATAAATAGCAATTAAAAACACAACAACAAAAGCTATAACTCCATAAAAAATCTTTTTCATTTTTATCCTTTAGTTTATTTTATAAAATAACTTTAGTCTATAAAACTAAACTTTTATAAATATTTTAATTTAAAGTATTGACAAAATTCATTTTTTATAGTATGATATTATCACTCTAAATAAAAGAGTGCTAAAATCAATATTTTTAAGGATGGACAAAAATGAATTTTCAACCTTTAGGAAAGCGTGTTCTAGTTAAACGCGTAGAAGAAACTAAAACAACAGCCTCAGGCATAATTATACCAGATAATGCTAAAGAAAAGCCTTTAATGGGTGAAGTAGTAGCAGTAAGTAAAGAAATCACTGATATTGCAAATGGTGATAAAATCGTGTTTGCTAAATACGGTGGAACAGAAATTAAACTTGATAATAATGAATATTTAGTTTTAAATTTAGATGATATCTTAGGAATTTTAAAATAATTTATAAAAAAGGATAAAAAATGGCAAAAGAAATTATTTTTTCAGATGAAGCAAGAAATAAACTTTATGAGGGCGTTAAAAAACTTAATGACGCGGTAAAAGTAACTATGGGGCCAAGAGGACGCAATGTTTTAATCCAAAAAAGCTTTGGTGCTCCAAGCATTACTAAAGATGGCGTAAGTGTTGCTAAAGAAGTAGAACTTAAAGACAGTCTTGAAAATATGGGTGCTTCACTTGTAAGAGAAGTAGCAAGCAAAACAGCTGATCAAGCAGGGGATGGAACAACTACTGCAACGGTTTTAGCTCATGCAATTTTCAAAGAAGGTTTAAGAAATATCACAGCAGGTGCAAATCCTATTGAAGTAAAACGCGGTATGGATAAGGCTTGCGAAGCTATAGTAGGCGAACTTAAAAAACTTTCTCGCGAAGTAAAAGATAAAAAAGAAATTGCACAAGTTGCTACAATCTCAGCCAACTCTGATGAAAAAATCGGAAATTTAATCGCCGATGCTATGGAAAAAGTGGGCAAAGATGGTGTTATCACTGTTGAAGAGGCAAAATCAATCAATGATGAATTAAATGTAGTTGAAGGTATGCAATTTGACAGAGGTTATTTAAGCCCTTATTTTATCACTAATGCAGAAAAAATGACCGTAGAGCTTTCAAGCCCTTATATCCTGCTTTTTGATAAAAAAATTGCAAATTTAAAAGATTTATTACCGGTTTTAGAACAAATTCAAAAAACAGGCAAACCACTTTTAATTATCGCTGAAGATATTGAAGGTGAAGCGCTTGCAACTTTAGTTGTAAATAAACTTCGCGGTGTTCTTAATATTTCAGCCGTAAAAGCTCCAGGTTTTGGCGATAGAAGGAAAGCTATGCTTGAAGATATAGCGATTTTAACAGGCGGAGAAGTGATTTCTGAAGAACTTGGAAGAACTCTTGAAAGTGCGACCATACAAGATCTTGGACAAGCTTCTAGCGTAATCATCGATAAAGACAATACAACCATAGTAAATGGCGCAGGTGAAAAAGCAAATATCGATGCAAGAGTAAACCAAATCAAAGCACAAATCGCTGAAACAACTTCAGATTATGACAGAGAAAAATTACAAGAAAGACTTGCAAAATTAAGCGGTGGTGTTGCAGTTATTAAAGTAGGTGCAGCAACTGAAACTGAAATGAAAGAGAAAAAAGATCGTGTTGATGATGCTTTAAGTGCTACTAAAGCAGCAGTTGAAGAAGGTATAGTAATTGGTGGTGGTGCAGCGCTTATCAAAGCAAAAGCTAAAATCAAACTTGATCTACAAGGTGATGAAGCAATCGGCGCAGCTATCGTTGAAAGAGCTTTAAGAGCACCTTTAAGACAAATTGCTGAAAATGCAGGATTTGATGCAGGTGTGGTTGTAAATAGCGTAGAAAATGCTAAAGACGAAAACACAGGATTTGATGCTGCAAAAGGTGAATATGTTAATATGCTTGAAAGTGGAATTATCGATCCTGTTAAAGTAGAAAGAGTAGCTTTACTCAATGCAGTTTCTGTAGCTAGTATGCTTTTAACTACTGAAGCAACAATTAGTGAAATTAAAGAAGATAAACCTGCTATGCCAGATATGAGCGGTATGGGAGGAATGGGTGGCATGGGCGGAATGATGTAATATCTGCTCTAACCTCTTATCAGCAAGGATTTTCCTTGCTGATTACCAATTCAATTTAAAAACACTCCCTTGATTTTCCACTGATTTGCAAGTGATTTTAATACCATTATCATCGCATATTTTTTTAACCAAAGAAAGCCCTATACCAAATCCTCCTTGATCGGTATTAAATCTTGTATATCTATCAAAAATTTGATTTAAATTTGACTTTGAAATTCCACAACCTGTATCCGCAATACTTAAAAAATTGGCTTTTAAAATTATAGAAATTACTCCACCTTTTTTATTGTATTTAATAGCATTGCTTATAAGATTATCAATCAATTTAGAAATTTGACTTTTAGGAGCAAAAATATTTGCTTGATTTAAATCAAGCTTTAGTGTAATTTTTTTTTGCTCAAAAAATACTTTAAAATATTCCAATCTTTCTTCAAGTAGTATTCTTAAATCAAATTTTTGTTTTTCTGTTTCTAAGGTATTGGGGAAATTATAAAAAACAAGATCAGAATACACTTGAGACAAACTTTTTGCGGCAAGCTTAATCCTTGTGAATTTAGCATTATCTCCTAAATTTTGATGATCAAGTTGTTCTATACTCATCAAAATAATACTTAATGGGGTATTGAGTTCATGAGTTGAATCCTTAATAAAACGATTTAGTGTGCTGATTTTATCCTCAAAAGGCTTTAGAGCAATTTTTACTAGAATATAAGATATTAAACCCAATATGAAAAAAGCCATAATAGCAAAACCAAAAACTTTCGTTCTAATCCAAAAAAGATCTTTACCAACATCTTCACCCTGTATTAAAATTTGCAAACCATCGTTAGTATTTACTTCTTCATTGCTAGCATGTCTTAAAAAATAATGATCTGCACTCATAGGAGCAAGAAAAAAAACCTTATTATCACAAATACCTCTACCTTTAAGCTCTATCTTTGCCTTTCTTAAATCAAAATCTATATTACTAAAAACAATCTTTTTAGCATCAAATATAGCAAATTTTAATGCTGTGCTTTGAGCAATATTTTTTGCACTTATATCTATAGGGGTAAAACGAGAATTTAAGATGCTTATAACAATATTTCTATGATTTTCTCTCAAAGTGGCACCCTTTAAAACAACCAATTCTTCATATAATTTTTGATACCATAATGCAAAAAAAATAGTTAAAAAAATACCTGTAGTTGTTAGGTAGATTAATAAAATTTGCCTAATGACTTTTTTAGCCATAGCAATATCCCCTGCCTCTTTGATTTATAATTTTTTCTTTTCCTAAAATTTTACGTAAATTTTTCACATAAGCCCTTAAACTTAGCTCACTAGGCTCCTCATCATAATCCCAGAGTTCTTCAAAAATTCTCTCTGTGCTTAAAAAGTTGTTTTTATTTTTAAGCAATAAAGACAAAAGCTTAATTTCTTTACTCGGTAAAGTCAAGGCTTTATTATTATAGTAAAGAATTTGTGTAGTAAATTCAAATCTAAATCCATCCCCTAAATCTTCAAAATCTTCATTTTTATGTGAAAAAGCTCTTTTAAGCAAAGCTTTAACCCTAATAGATAACTCAGCAAGTTCAAAAGGTTTTTTTATGTAATCATCACAACCTGCATCAAAGCCTTGTTTTAAATCGTTTGTTGTATTTAAAGAAGTCATGAAAATTGCTGGAGTTTGCTTTCCGCTTTTTCTTAATTCTTTAAGCAATGAAAATCCATCTCCTAAAGGAACTTTTACATCTAAAATCCAAAGATCAAAATATCTTTCATAAGCTATATCTAAAGCTTCTTGCGCATTATCGCATAAAAATACTTCATATCCTTCATCATTTAAAAACTCTTCAATGATCTCACTCAAACTCAAATCATCTTCTAAAAGTAAAATTTTAGCAGCCATAATTTAAATCTTTCTAACTTCAAATCTCTTAAAATATATATCATTGTATCAAAATTCTTATCAATTATTTAATAAAATTTCATTTTTATTTAATTTATTTTTATCTATAATCCTTTTATATAAATAAATTTTTCCTTAAGGAGTTAAAATGCTTCCAAAATGGGATAATAGCTATAGTGTGCACAATGCTAAAATTGACGAGCAACATAAAAAGCTTTTTGAACTTGCTGCAAAAGTTGAAGTTGTATCAGATAGATCTGTAAGTAAAAATGAAGTCAAAGAACTTTTGGCTGAATTTTTTAATTATATGAAAGATCACTTTAATGATGAAGAAAAATACATGCAGCTAATAGGCTATCCAAATTTAGAAGAACATCGAAAAATACATAAAGAAATCATCCAAACCATGATTAATTTAATCAAAGATATCAAATCAACCAATGATCTTAAAGAAAAACTTTATATAGTGGCTAAAAAGTGGCTTTTAGAACACATACTATACGAAGACATGAAAGTTGAAAAATGGAGAAGTTCTTCTTTATCTACAGATGATGGCAGTGATATTAGCTTTGAAGCAGCAGAAGATGAAGATAATGAGCATCCACAATTTTATCTTTATATCTGTAATTGTCCTGGTAAAATTCACGATGTTCCTTATAATATTCATCAAAAAATAGAACTACAAGGTCACAAATTTACCTGCAAAACTTGTAAGCAAATTATAAAATTTTACAAAAAACATTCTTAAGGAGGATAAAATGAAACACAATGTAAAAACTTATTCTTTTAGAATGCCTTTAGAGCTTAAGGAGCGTTTGGATAATTTAAGTAAAAATCTTTCTAAGCCAAAATCAGCTATAGTAAAAGAAGCTATAGAAGCTTATCTTAATGAAGTTGAAGATTTTTCTTTTGCTGTTAATGCCCTAGAAGAACTTAAAGATGGGGATTATCAAAAGGCGAGTAAAAAAATAGATAAAATTGTCAAAAATCTTCAAGAAGATTCTAATGATAACGAACTTGGTGATTTTGATTTTGCTATTGAAGCTTTAGAAGAACTTAAAGATGGGGATTATCAAAAGGCGAGTAAAAAAATAGATAAAATTGTCAAAAATCTTAAACAAACAAAATAAAAACTTTATCACAATTTTTTGTGATAAAGACTTATTAATTTTTTATGTTAAAATACATTTATGAATATTAAAAATGGAGCTAAAAAGTGGCTCCGGATGTAGGATTCGAACCTACGACCAATCGGTTAACAGCCGACTACTCTACCGCTGAGCTAATCCGGAATATTTAAAAGTAAAATGTAATTATAGTGAAATTAAAAAACTTTGTCAAGGGTTTTTACACAAAAATGCATTTTTTATGCAAAAAACTAATTTACTCCTTAACAATTACACTTTTTAAATTTCTAAAATAAAACAAATTTACCCCATCTTCATATAAATAATCAAGCTTCATTCCATGTGTTTCTAAAATAGTATTTACAATATAAAGCCCTAATCCAAAACTTGATTTTTGTTTTGATCCTTGAGTAAAAGCTTGAGTATAATATTCTAAAGTATTGTTAAGCTCAGGACCACGATTTTTAAAACAAATATAATCGTCTATAATATCAATTTGCACAAACCCATCTTCAGAATGTTTAATACCATTATCTATCATATTTTTAATCGCTGTAGTAAAAAGTTTAAAATCCACATTTACAAAAAAACTTTCTTCCATAAAAATACGTATATTGCTATCATCTCGCATTGCAATTTCTTTGGCTTCATCTAAAACATCTAAAATATTGTATTTTTTTCTATTTATAAAAGCAGCCCCTGAAGTAATTTGCTCAATAGCAGCAAATTCATTAATTAAAATTTCAAGTCTAGTAAAAACCCCATTTAAGCGCTCTTTATATTTATTATCTTCTATCATTTCTAACGTTAAGAGCCCTTTAGTAATAGGAGTTTTGAGTTCATGCATAATATTTCTTAAAAAAAACTGACGAGATTGGTTTAGCTTTCGAATTTGAACAATGGCTTGATAAAAAGCTTCACTTACTTGTGAAATTTCATCCACCCCAGTGCTTACATCTTCTATATCACTAAGCTTTCCTTGGGCAAATTTATCAATTTGTTTTTTAAGTCTTTTGAGTGGTTTTAATTTTTTAAATATATAAATATAAAGCAATACAAGAATACAAATCATAGCTACAGCTATAGCTTTGATAATAAAATACCTATAGGTTTGATAATCTTGATCCTTATAAAGATAAACCTTTCCATCATAAATAATATTTAAATACACCTGTCTATTATAAGAAATAATCTCGATTAAGCCATTATTAACCTCAACCCTAGCTAAAACATCACCTCTAAAAAGAATTTTACGGATCTGCTTTGCTTCTGTTATCTCATCCATTTTATTATAATTTTTTGTCTGCTCTTCAAATTCTTTTTCACTGATAACTCCTGCAAAATTTAAGAGCCTTGCATTAGCTATCAAAGAATATTTTGTATTTAATTCTCTAGTATAATTTTGCTGATCATATTCTATAAGCCATAAAAAGCCAAGTATAACACTAACCCCAGCAAAAATAAAAATAAAAGTTATAGTATAAAAAATCGAAGATTTATTCATTGAGTAAGCTTATAACCTATTCCACGTATAGAGTGAATATATTTTGGAGTTTTTGGATCATCTCCCATCTTTTGACGAATTCTACTGATAATAACATCTATACTTTTATTGCTAGAATCCTCACTAATAGAAGAACAATTATAAACAAGCTCTTCACGACTTACCACTCCACCCTCTTTTTTAATTAAATAGCTTAAAATATCAAATTCAGCATTAGTTAAAGTAAGCTCTTGTCCTTTCATAGTAATAATATGCTTATATTGATCATAAACAAGATCTTTTACACTTTTTGCTATGGCGCTTTTTGTATTTGAAATACGTCTTAAATGACTTTTAATACGTGCTTGCAATTCTTTTGGATTATAAGGTTTTGGTAGGTAATCATCTGCTCCAAGCTCTAAAGCATTAACCTTATCTGTAATATCATGTCTTGCACTTGAAATAATAATAGGCGTATCATACTTTTTACGAATTTCTTCACACACTTCAAGCCCATCAAGCCCTGGCAAAGAAAGATCTAAAATGATAAGCTGATACTCTTTTAATGCGAGCTTAGAAAGACCTATATAAGGCTCATGAGCTATATCAACTTTCATATCAAATTTTTCCAAATATTCAGCTGTAATTTCCGCTAATTCTAAATCGTCTTCTATCATAAGAATATTTGTCATAGTTTTCCTTTATTTTAAACTTAATTTTAATTTTAAACTAAAATTTATAACGAAAGGAAAATCCTTCCGTTATTTTTATTTAAGCACAAGCAAAGTCGCAAAACCATTGCGATATACCCAAACTTTAGTAAATTCTTTTTTGTTAACTTGTTTTAAAGCTTGTTCTAAATCTTTTAAATCTCTAATTTCACTTTGTCCAACACCTATGATAATATCACCCTCTTGGAAACCAGAATTTTTTCCTTTGCTCTTTTCTTTAACACTATCCACCAAAACACCATTAACATCTTTTGGAATTTGCAAACGATCCTTAAGTCTTGGTTCCAAATTTCTCAAACTCAAACCATCAATCAAATCGCTTTGTACGCCTTTAGGATTTTCTTTTTCACCTTTAAGAGTAAAATTTGCTTGCTTATTTTCTCCATCTCTTTCGTAACTTAATGAAATTTTTTGACCAATCTCTAAAGTTCCTATATAATTTTTAAGATCAATAGGACTTTTTATAACCTTATCATTAACTTTAGTAACTAAATCTCCACGCTTAAGCCCTGCTTCATCAGCACTTGAACCTTTTTGAACATCAGTGATTAAAGCTCCTTCTTGATTTTTGTAAGCTTTTTTAGTATCACCTTGCAAAGCTGAAATAGTCACACCCAAAAATCCTCTATCAATCTTGCCTTTTTCAATAAGTTTTTTAGCTATATCTTTAACCATATTTGAAGGTATAGCAAAACCTATGCCGTTGTTTCCACCTCCGCGAGAAAGAATAGCTGAATTAATACCTACTAAATATCCGCGACTATCCACCAAAGCTCCACCTGAATTTCCTGGATTGATAGAAGCATCTGTTTGTATAAAATTTTCGTATTGATTTAAACCTATATTGTCTTTATTTAAAGCAGATATTATCCCACTTGTAACACTAAAACCGACTCCAAAAGGATTTCCAAGTGCAAAAACAACATCTCCTTCCATTAAATCATCAGAATTTGTGAAAGTAATAGCTGAAAGATTATTAGCCTCTATTTTTATAACAGCCAAATCTGTTTTTGGATCTTTACCTATAAGTTTTGCTTTATATTCTGTATCACTTCCTGGTAAATTCACTGTAATCGTATCAGCATCATCTACAACGTGATTATTTGTTACTATATAACCATCTTTTGAAATAATCACCCCTGACCCCAAAGAACTCACTACTTCTTTATCATTTTTTCCCTTTCTTTGAGGAAAATCAAAATCAAAAAATTGTTTAAAATAAGGATCATTAAAAAAATCATCCAAAGGACTTGGACGATTCGCTCTTGTAATAGTTTTTGAGGTAGAAATATTAACCACTGATTTTTTTGCATCTTTAATAGAATCATGATAAGAAAGCACTACATTTCCAGCAGCAGGATTTAGACGATTAGCCGTTGTAGTTGATTCGTTAAAATTAATACTTGCGGCAAATAAAGCACTCGCTAAACTTAATGATAAAAAAATCTTTTTCATTTCATTTCCTTTTATTCTTAAAGATAAATTATTTCGTAAAATATTTTACTGTCTTCATAGTATAAAACCGAAAATTTACAAAATTGTAAATAAAACCTTGAGTGATAAAAATTTATAAAACTTGATTGACTTAGGCTAAAGTTTATGTTATAATTTAATCCTTTATATAATCAAGTAAAAATTTTTAAGGAAATATAACATGAATAGTTTATACGAAACTCTTGGAGTTAGCAAAAACGCTAGTGCAGATGAAATAAAAAAAGCTTACCGTCGCCTAGCTAGAAAATACCATCCTGATATCAACAAAGAAAAAGGTGCGGAAGAAAAATTTAAAGAAATTAATGCTGCTTATGAAATTTTAAGTGACGAAAAAAAACGAGCTCAGTATGACCAATACGGCGATTCTATGTTTGGTGGACAAAGTTTTCATGATTTTTCAAGAAATACTGGTGGGGTAAATTTAGACGATATTTTAA
This sequence comes from Campylobacter sp. BCW_6466, assembly GCF_001762835.1. Classification (NCBI taxonomy): domain Bacteria; kingdom Pseudomonadati; phylum Campylobacterota; class Epsilonproteobacteria; order Campylobacterales; family Campylobacteraceae; genus Campylobacter; species Campylobacter sp. BCW_6466. Next base: position 93,817 of record NZ_MJXO01000075.1, on the reverse strand, counting down.
AAGATCTCTTTGGAGGAGGCTTTGGTGGACGCTCAAGAGGGGGTTTTAACGGCTTTTCTTCAAAAGGCTTTAGCAGTGGTTTTGGAGGATTTGGAGGTTTTGAAGAAGAAAATTTAGACAGCAATCTAGAGCTTCACATTCCTTTTGAAAAAGCTGTTAAAGGCGGGGAACATAGTTTTAATTTTCAAGGCGAAACCATTAAATTTAAAATTCCACACGGTATAAAAGAAGGCGAGAAACTAAGAATTCGCTCTAAAGGAAAACAAAGCAGAAATGGAGCTAGAGGCGATTTAATCATTATTGTAAAAATAGAAGAAAGTCCTATTTACACAAGAGAAGATGATGATTTATATCAAAAGGTTGATATTTCTTTAAAAACTGCACTTTTTGGTGGAAAAATAAATATAAAAACACTCAAAGAAGGCAAGGAAGAAGCGACAATTAACATAACACCTAATTCAAAAAATAACCAAAAAATTCGTTTAAAAGGTTATGGGGTACAAAATAGAAAAAGTGATATTTATGGGGATATGTATTTGATTTTAAATGTTGTTTTGCCAAATTTAGATGCTCTTGATGAAAAATTTATAGAACTCTTAAAAGAAAAATTACCTTAAAGAAAGGAATAAAATATGGAACACCATTATGATGAACCTGTATATTTAATCAGTGTTGTGGCTAAAGTTTTAAGCATACATCCACAAACCTTAAGGCAATACGAAAGAGAAGGATTGATAGAGCCAAGTAGAACCGATGGCAAAATAAGACTTTATTCTCAAAGGGATATTGACCGTATTAAACTTATATTGCGTTTAACAAGAGACATGGGAATCAATCTTGCTGGAGTAGATGTTATCTTAAAATTAAAAAACCAACTTCACGAATTTGAAAATTTAATTGATGAACTACGCTTAGAATTAAGTAAACAACAAGATAAAGAAGCGGCTAGTAAAGCCGTTGTCAAGCATAAAAATAGCTTTGACTTGATTTTTTATGAGAAAAAATAAAAAATAATGGATAATTTTTTAGAAATTTTTTTAATCACCGTTGCTATAGCTATAGTTTTAAATGTCATATTTAAAAAATTTGAAATTCCAACTATCATTGGATATATAGCTGCCGGAGAAATCATTTCTGAAATTTATCATTTAAGCGGCAAAGGCGAAATCACCCATATAGCCGAATTTGGTATAGTGTTTTTAATGTTTACCATAGGGCTTGAATTTTCTTTTAAGCATTTAATGGCAATGAAACAAGAAGTTTTTTTAAACGGCTCTTTGCAGATGCTTACTTGTGGCTTTGTTTTTATGCTACTTGCTATAGGAATTTTGGGACTTGGAGATAAAAGCGCTACCATAGCAGGCTTTGCACTAGCACTTTCTTCAACCGCAGTGGTGCTTAAAATTTTAAATGATAATGGTGATATAAATGAGCAATATGGCAGAAAAGCATTGGGAATTTTACTTTTTCAAGATATAGCTGTTATTCCTTTGCTTTTGCTCGTAGATATTTTTTCATCCAACAATCAAAACATAGAAAAACTCCTTTTTACCACTTTAATTTCAGCACTTATTTTAATCACTTTATTATTTTTCATAGGTAAATATCTAGTGGATAGAATTTTTAGACTCATTATCCACACTTCTTCTCAAGAAATTTTTATTAGTACTGTTTTATTTATGGTTATTGGAGCAAGTTTTTTAGCAAATTATTTCGGATTTTCTTATTCTTTGGGTGCTTTTATAGCAGGTGCTTTGATAGCAGAAACAAAATATAAGCACAAAATAGAAGCAGACTTGATCCCATTTAGAGATTTGCTTTTAGGACTTTTTTTCATAACTGTAGGTATGCAAATTCAACTTGATGTAGTGGCGCAAAATTGGTTTTTAATCATAGTTTTAACCCTTCTTGTAATGGCTTTAAAATTTGGCATAGTTTTTGGCTTTTTATTTCTTTACACCAAAAAAAGAGTAGCGCTTAAAACAGCTTTTGCCATAGCGCAAATTGGCGAATTCGCACTAGCAATTTTTTCTCTTTTACAAGCAAAAAATATGCTTGATATCAAAACTTCACAAATTTTAATTGTTGTTTCTATTTTAACCATGATTATCACGCCTTTTATTTTAAACAATATAAGAAAAATTACCAATGTTGTAGAAGATATAGCACTTAATACCAACGCTGTGCAAAATATTGACAGCAATATCAAGCTTAAAAATCATCTTGTTGTTTTTGGCTACGGACGTTTAGGTCAAGAAGTCGTTCAAAAAATCAAAAACTCAGGTGTGCCTTACCTAGTTTTAGAAAGTGATTTAAATTTAGTAGAACTTGGAGTTAGTCGAGGCGAAAATGTCGTTTTTGCTAATGCTGCTCAAGAAGAAACCTTAAAAATTGCCAATATAGAAGAATGTGCCGTAGCTATTATCACAGTTACAAATGAAGCTAAACTTGAAATTTTATGTCAAGTACTAGCTAATTATCCAAAACCTATAGACACCATCATTCATGTAAATGGAACTTTGAAAAAGATGCTTTTTTCAAGCATAGATGAAAATATACGCATCATTCGCTCTGAAAAAGTAATCGCTAGAAATTTAGTTCAAGAAGCGCTAGAATGTCGCATTCATAAAAATACCTAAGGAAGAATTTTGACAAAAAATGAAGAAAAAGCCTTACGTGTAAAATACCTAAGAAATCTTGAAAAATTTTTCAATGGCGCCATATCTGCGCTTAAAAAAGAAGATTTTGATAAAACTAAATTTGAAGAAAGAATGTTAAAAAATGCTAAATTTTTTGAAAAAAATCCCGCAGTAAATCTTAACTCAACCTATGCAAAAAATCTTGAATTTTTTGTCAATGCTTGTTTAGATTTTTCCAAAGAAAAAAGCGAACTTTTAAATCTTGCCAATGCTTTAGATAAGCAAAAAAAACAAGGTGAGAAAAAAGAAAAACATAAAAATTATTTAAAGGATTATGAATGATTAATGTATTTTTTGATATGGATGGAACTTTAATCGATAGTGCAAATGCCATTTCTTGTGCAGTTAATGAAATAAGGCAGGATTTAAACCTAGCCCCACTTTCAAGAGAAATCATTATGCAAACCATCAATACTCCCAATATTGACTGGGCAAAAGAACTTTATAATATAGAAAATTTCCATCATTCTAGTTTTAAAGAAGGCTATGAAAAATATTTTGTCAAACACTATGAACAAAGCGTGGTGCTTTTTGAAGGAGTGAAAGAACTTTTAGAATTTTTAAAAAGCAAAAATTGTTTTTTAGCTATTGCTACTAACGCCCCTCAAAGCTCACTTTCAAGTATACTTAAAAAACACGATATCATTCCTTATTTTGATAAAATTTTAGGCATAAGTTTAGGCATAGAACCCAAACCTCATCCTATGATGCTAGAGCTTTTAAAAAGCGAGGCTCCACATAAAACAAGCGTTTTTATAGGAGATAGTCAAAAAGATAAAGAATGTGCTAAAAATGCCAATTTGCCTTATTTTCATGCCAAATGGTATCAAAAAGATTTAAAAGAAAATGAATTTAGCAACGCTAGTGAACTTAAAGGCTTTTTAGAAAAGTATTTATAAGTTTTTTAATGAAATTTTAGTTAAAATTAGAAACAAATTTTAAAAAGAGTAAATTATGAGTGAATTATTAATAGAAATTGGCACAGAAGAATTACCTGCTATTCCTTTGTTAAAAGAATTAGCTAATATAGAAAAAAAATGGAAAAATGTTTTAGAAGAATATCGCTTGGTAAGTGATTTTAAATTTTATTATACTCCGCGTCGTTTAGTTTTTTTTCATGAAAATTTTGCAGACAAACAAGAAGATAGTTTTGCTGAATTTATAGGAGCACCTAAAAATGTTGCTTATAAAGATGGAGTTTTAACTCCTGCGGGACAAAGCTTCCTGCAAAAAGCAGGGATCAGTGAAAATGAACTCGCTTTTAAAGAAATCAAAGGTAAGGAAGTTTTATATCATCAAAAAGCTATCAAAGGTTTACAAAGTCAAGAAATTTTAGGAGAAATGGTAGAAAAATTTCTAAAAAGTCTTAGTTTTGGCAAAAGTATGCGTTGGGGTGCAAATTCTTTTGAATTCATTCGTGCGATCCGTTCTATAGCTTGCATTTTAAATGATGAACTTGTTGATTTTCAAAGTTATGGGGTAAAAAGTGCTAAAAAAACTTTCATTCACAGAAGTGTAAGTTATGATTTGAAAGATTTTAACAATGCAAAAGAATATTTTGAACTACTAGAAAAAAACTATATCATCCTTGATCCAATCAAAAGAAAAGAAAAAATACTTGAACAATTTAAACTCATAGAAAGTCAAAAAAATATACAAATTGGAGAAGATGAGGAGCTTTTAGCTGAAGTAGTTGCTATCACAGAATATCCTAATGCACTTTTAGGAAGCTTTGAAGAAGAATTTTTAGAAATTCCTAGCGAAGTCATCATCACTTCAATGAGAGAAAATCAACGCTATTTTGCGGTTTTTAACGACAAAGGCTTAAGTAATCATTTTATAGTAGTAAGCAATGCAGTATGTAAGGATTATTCAAAAATCATACATGGAAATGAAAGAGTTTTGCGTGCAAGACTTAGCGATGCAATGTTTTTTTATCAAAATGATTTACAAAATGGTTTGCAACCTGAAAAACTTGCCAAAATGACTTATCTTGAAGGTTTAGGCACAATGCAAGATAAAAGTTTAAGAGAGATTAAAATTGCTGAAATTTTATGTCAAATGCTTCATAATGATAAAATCGAAAATATCAGCACAGCACTAAAATACGCCAAAGCAGACTTAGCCACACAAATGGTTTATGAATTTACTGATTTGCAAGGCATTATGGGAAGTTATTATACGCAAAAAATGGGCTTAGATTATGAAATTTGCCTAGCCATCAAAGAACAATATCTTCCTAATTCTGAACAAGCTCCACTTCCAAGCACAGAATTTTCAAGCATAGTAGCCCTTGCAAACAAGCTTGATACCCTTATAGGACTTTTTAGTATAGGAAAAATTCCAAGCGGAACAAAGGATCCTTATGCCTTAAGAAGAGCAGCCAATGGGATCATTAAAATCGCTCTAAATTTAAATAAAGAATTTGATATCCAAATTTTATTAGAAAAACTTTCAAGTCATTATAAAAGCTTTGATATGCAAATTTTAAAAGATTTTATTTTTGAAAGACTTTATACTTTTTATACGGTCAATGCTTCTTTTGTAAAAGCGGTTTTAAGCTCACAAAATACAGATCTTATTCATATCAATCAAAGCGTAAATGCTCTTATAAAACTTAGCAAAAAAGATAATTTTAATGAAAATTTTGCAACCTTTAAAAGACTAGCCAATATCGCCACTAAAAATCCTCATAAAGTTGATGAAAGTCTTTTTACTCAAGAAGCAGAAAGCAAACTTTACAAAGCTTTTCAAGAAAAAACTAAAGCCAATTCTTTACAAGAAAAACTTGAAAATCTTTTTGCACTCAAGCCTTTTATCGACGAGTTTTTTAATCAAGTAATGATTAATGCTGAAGATGAAAAACTTAAAAATAATCGCCAAGCTTTGGTTTATGAAATTTATGCGGAGTTTTTAAAAATCGCCGATCTTAAAGAGTTAAGCCTATGAAAGCCTTATGGCTTTTTTTAAGCCTTACTCTTTGGCTTTTTGGAGCTCAAAATTTAGAACTCATCAAAGGTCAAGCTTTATTTTTGGAGCTAGATAAGAAAGATTTTTTATCTTTAAAAAATAATGATAAAAATATTCTCACCTTTGCACATCCTAAAAATCAAGAAAAAATTCTAGCTATTTTTTCCTTACCTTACAAAAATCCCCCGAAAAATACAAAACTTATCGCATTTTATAAAAATAAAAAAGAAGAAATTTTCATAAAAACTTTAGAAGGTAATTATAAAAGTGAAAAATTGCAAGTTGAAAACAAAAAGATTTTTCCGCCAAAAACCGTACAAGAACGCATCGCTAAAGAATTAAAAGAAGCCAATGCGATTTATAGCTCTTATACTCCAAAAGCTTTATTTAACGGTGCTTTTAATATACCTTTAAAATCTTTTATCACAAGTGATTTTGGTAAAGCAAGAACTTTTAATGAAAAAGTAGCAAGTTATCACAGTGGAACAGACTTTAGAGCTGCCACAGGAATGCCTATTTATGCAGCCAATTCAGGCATAGTAAAAATTGCAAAAGATCGTTATTTTGCAGGAAATTCAGTAGTCATTGATCATGGTTTTGGAATTTATTCACAATACTATCATCTTTCTAAAATCGATGTTAAAGTAGGACAAAAGATAAAAAAAGGTGAGCTTATAGGACTTAGCGGGGCTACAGGTAGGGTAAGTGGGCCGCATTTGCATTTTGGAATTTTAGCTGGAGGCAAACAAGTCGATCCTTTGGATTTTGTCTCCAAATTTAATGCTATTTTTCAATGAAATTTAGTGACTTTTTCCATGCTTGGCTCCATGAGAGCTATTATAAAAATGCTGTAAGTATAGGAAAAAACGGAGATTTTTTTACTGCTGTGAGCGTAGGAAATCTTTTTGGCACACTTTTAGCCAAGCATTTTTTAAATTTAATAGATAAAAAAATTTTACAACTCCCTTTAGAACTTGTAGAAATAGGCGCTAATGAAGGCTATTTAAGTCGTGATTTTTTATCCGCTTTGCTTGAATTAAGACCTGAAATTTTTTCTCAAATTTCTTTTTTCGTCATAGAACCGCATGAAAAATTAAGAGCTTTACAAAAAAACACTTTAGAAGGAGTGGAATTTACTCACAAAAATAACCTTAAAGAATGCCATTTTAAGAACGCTTTTTTCTTTTGCAATGAACTTTTTGATAGTTTTACTTGCGAACTTATAAATCATGATAAAATGGCATTTGTAGAAAATTTTAAACTTATTTTTAAAAATATGGATGAAAATTTAATCACAAAATGCAAAGCTTTAAATTTTACAAAAGGCGAACTCAGCTTAGAACTTGAAAATTTTTTTAAAGATTTAGATCAAGCTTGCGATAGATTTGTATTTGCAGGATTTGACTATGGAACTTTTAATGTACAAAATTTTAGCTTAAGAATCTATCAAAAGCACGAAGTTTTTAGCCCTTTTGAAGTATCTTTAAAAGATTTTTTCGGCAAAAGCGATCTAACTTATAATGTTAATTTTACCCATCTTCAAAAACTCATCAAAGCATATGATTTTAAACCTTTAAATTTTAAAAAACAAAGTCTTGCTTTAATGGATTTTGGTTTTGAAGATTTATTAGAGTACACAAAAAATAAAAACATTAAAACTTACGAAAGTTTTTTATCTCAAGCTAAAATTTTATTTTTTAATTTTGATGAAAAATTTCATTTTTTCGAATTCCAAAAAAATTAAAATTTGATATTTTTCATACTCGCCAAACAAACTCCCTCCCTTAAACCCTCATCAATGACTAGAAGTTTATGTTTATCAAACAAAGCATAAAACAGCAAACAACCTGCACTCAAATAATTTTTTCTCATCATACCTACTTCTTTTATGGCCTTTTTTTCTTCCATATGAAAAAGTTTAATAGCATAATTTAAAAAATCCTTATGGCAAAGTTTTTTACCATTTACTCTACTTGCTTCATACTTTTCATAGCTTATATTTTGTTTTAATGCACCAAGTGTAGTAGGAACTCCGGAATTTAAAACCACCGTTTTAACCCCTAAAGAACGAAGTTCCTTTTTAATCATAACCACCTCATCAAAAGCTCTAAAAGCTAGATGCTTTAAATAGGGATTTGCAATTAAAAAATGAATTTTAAGTTTTTTATCTTTAATATTGATGATAAATTTAGGATATTTTTTTATCAATTTTTTATAAGAAATACAAGATTTACAATAAGAATAGCGATTTTTTTCATAAAAACTAATAATACCAAAATCAAAACTTTTAAAACTTTTTCTAAAAGAAAGCTCACAAGAAGCCCCTCCTAAATCACAATACGCAAACTCTCCCCAAATTTTAAGCCTTCTTAAACCTGATTGCATGCCTAAAACACTGATCTTAGCTTCACTTTTAGCATCTATAAGCTTAAAATCAATCCCAAATTCTTCTTTTAAATGGGCAAAAATTTCATTTGTATTGCTTGCTTTTCTAAAAGCTGCAGTCGCCACAGCTCTTGCTTTGCTTAAATCTTGCTCTTTAGCTAAAATACTCAAAGCATTTTTTAATCTTTGTATGGCTTCTTTAGAAATTTCTCCACTTTGATTTAAATTTTTCGCTGCTCCAATAACAAATTCATATTCTTTTAATTTATTTAATTTTTCATCCATTTGCACTGCTCTTAAAGTATTTGAACCAAGATCTATACCTAACATGACTTTCCTTGTTTGATTTTATAGTATAATAGCAAAAAAGTTCTAAAGGAAAAATATGCTTTTAGGTGTAAATATCGATCATATCGCAGTGTTAAGACAAGCTAGAATGGTAAATGATCCTGATCTTTTAGAGGCTGCTTTTATAGCAGCTAAACACGGAGATCAAATCACTTTGCATGTAAGAGAAGATCGCCGTCATGCTCAGGATTTTGACTTGGAAAATATCATAAAATTTTGCAAAAGCCCTATCAATTTAGAATGTGCTTTAAATGATGAAATTTTAAATTTAGCTCTTAAACTCAAACCCCACCGCGTTACTTTAGTACCTGAAAAAAGAGAAGAGCTTACTACAGAAGGGGGGCTTTGTTTAAATCATGCTAAATTAAAACAAAGCATAGAAAAACTTCAAAATGCAAACATTGAAGTTTCACTTTTTATCAATCCTAGTTTAGAAGATATAGAAAAATCAAAAATTTTAAAAGCCCAATTTATAGAGCTTCATACAGGACATTATGCGAATTTACACAACGCACTTTTTAGCAATATCTCTCATACTGCTTTTGCCTTAAAAGAACTTGGTCAAGATAAAAAAACCCTACAAGCTCAATTTGAAAAAGAATTACAAAATTTAAAACTCTGTGCTAAAAAGGGCGTAGAACTTGGCTTAAAAGTAGCCGCAGGACATGGTTTAAATTACAAAAATGTAAAACCCGTAGTAAAAATTAAAGAAATTTGCGAGCTAAATATAGGACAAAGCATTGTAGCAAGATCTGTATTTACAGGACTTCAAAACGCTATTTTAGAAATGAAAGAACTTATAAAAGATGAAAAAACTAGCCATTAGTATAGGTGATATAAACGGCATAGGACTTGAAATTTTAGTGCGTTCTCATGAGGAACTAAGCAAAATCTGCACACCTTTTTATTTTATCCACGAAAGCTTGCTTAATAAAGCTTTAAAACTTTTAAATTTAAAACTTTTTAATGCAAAAATCGTAGCTTTTAAAGATGACAAAGACTATGAGTTTAATTTTATAAAAAAAGAAAATTCTCTTGAAATTTACTCTTTTTGCCTTCCTTTAGGCTTTAAAGTAGATGAAAATTTTAAAATCCAAGCCGGAGAAATAGATGCAAAAAGTGGACTTTATGGTTTTTTAAGCTTTAAGGCGGCAAGTTATTTTGTCTATGAAAAACACGCCCATGCCTTGCTTACTCTACCTATACACAAAAAAGCTTGGGAAGACGCAGGACTTAAATACAAAGGACATACCGATGCTTTAAGGGATTTTTTTAAAAAAAATGCCATTATGATGCTAGGTTGTAAAGAGCTGTTTGTAGGACTTTTTAGCGAACATGTACCTTTAGCTAAGGTGAGTAAAAAAATCACTTTTAAAAATTTAAGCATCTTTTTAAAAGATTTTTACAAAGAAACGCATTTTAAAAAAATAGGGCTTTTAGGTTTTAATCCTCACGCTGGAGATTATGGAGTCATAGGCGGAGAAGAAGAAAAAATCATGGAAAAAGCTATAACTTTTGTTAATGCCTTTTTACGCTCTAAAAAAGATGAAAAATTTTTCAAAAAAGCTTTAAAAGATGAAAATTTACAAAAAGAATTGCTTTTAAGTTTTAAAGACAAGGGTGTTTATCTACCCTATCCTTTAGTAGCTGATACGGCTTTTACTAAGGCTGGTTTAAAAAACTGCAATCGTTTAGTGGCTATGTATCACGATCTTGCCCTTGCTCCTTTAAAGGCCTTGTATTTTGATAAAAGCATCAATGTGAGTTTAAATTTACCCATCATACGCGTCAGCGTTGATCATGGCACGGCCTTTGATAAGGCCTATAAAAATGCTAAAATCAACACTAAAAGTTATTTTGAAGCGGCTAAATTCGCAATTAATTTAAATCCTAAGGCTTAATTTAGCCCTAGAATCAATCAAATCTTCTTTAGCCAAGCTGTCTATAAAATCTTGCAAATCTTTATTGGTATTTAAACTTTGAGTGAGTAAATTTTCATATTTATCAACTTTATTTTTAAAAATTTGCTCTAAAACTTCTTTAGTCTTTATATCTTTTTTTGCTCTTTGCATAAGCTCTAATAAAGCCTTAATATAAGCTTCTTGCATGCAATCACTTGCATTGAGTAAAGGCAAAATAGGATTTTCCCCTGCTTTTGTATTTTGCATATTTTTTATACAAATTTTTATTTCTTTAAGCACCTTTTTTGAAATAGCTTTAAAATCTTTTTTCATCTTTTTATCTGCTTTTTTGAAATATTTTGATATAAACTGCTATAGATGTTATCTGCTAAAGCAAGTTTGTTATTCTCAAATTTATTGCGTATACCAATTTCATATCATAAGCTCATCATCACTTTTGCCATCATCTTTGATTTTAGAGCAATCAAAACTAGGTTTTACTTTATCTTTATAAATAAGCTCATCAAAACTCAAATCCCCTAAACTCATCAAACTTAAACCAAGCAATAAAATAATTTTTTTCATTATTTACATTTAAAAATTTTTATTTTATTATAATGCGTTTTTATTTTTTATAAGGAACTTAAAATGCAAAATTACAAAAAAGCTCTTTTTGCACTAGCTCTTAGTGCTTTTTGTATGGGTGTAACCGAATTTGTTATGGCAGGAGTTTTGGTTGATGTTGAAACGTATTTTAGCGTAGATGCAAAAACCGCAGGATATCTTACAACCTTATATGCTATAGGTGTTGTTATAGGCGCTCCTCTTATTACCATACCTTTAAGTCGTTTTCATAGGCATACACAACTTTTAATCAATCTTGGAATTTTTGCTCTAGCAAATTTCATTATCTTTTTTAGCCAAAATTTCTATCTTACAGCATTTGCACGTTTTATAGCAGGAACACAACATGGGGTATTTTTTGTCATTGCTACCTTAGCTGTAAGTGCTATAACCCCAGATGATAAAAAATCAAGCGCTCTGGCTATAATGGTCACAGGACTTACTGTAGCCTTGGTTACTGGAGTGCCGCTTGGAACTTTCATAGGGCATTATTTTGGCTTTAAATTTATCTTTTTACTTATTTTTATCATTACAAGCTTAGCATTTTTTGGAGTATGGCATATGATGCCCAAAAATTTACATCCTAGTCCCACAAGTCTTAAAAATCTAATCCCTGCTTTTTCGCATCAAAATTTGTTAAAAACTTATACTATAACCATTTGTAGCTGTGGGGCTCAATTTGTTCTTTATACTTATTTGCAAAAATTACTTGTAGAAATAAGCGGTTTTAAAGTCCAAGATACAGCTTATATCTTGCTCTTATATGGAATTTGTGCAATTTGTGGGAATTTATGGGGCGGAAAAATAGTAGGTAAAAAAGGTGCTATTTTTTCCTTGCGTCTTATTTTAAGCATACAAGTTCTAGTATTTTTAAGTGTATTTCTCACCATGTATTCTAAAATTTTAATCATTTTTAGCGTAGCCTTGATAGGATTTTTTGCCTTTTCAACCATACCTGCACTAAAAATGCTTAGCATTACTAAAGCTAAACGCCATACTTATAAAGTCATAGACAGCACAGTAAGTGTAAATGAAGCAGCTTTTAATGTAGGCATAGCCTTAGCAAGTTTTTTAGGTGGGATTGTTTTAGCAGGATTGGGTATAGAATTTAATGCTTTATTTTCGGCACTTTTTGTAAGCCCTGCTTTGATTTTTGCCTTACTTTTTGCCAAAGATAAATTAAATTATAAAAAATTTCAAAGAAAAAGTTTAAAAAAGATATAAATTGGAATAGAAATTGCTTGTTTATTTAATGTAAAGTTAAATAAAGGAGGAGAAAATGGTAGTAGATAATACTCAAAAAACATCAAATGCTATTTTTAGCACCACAACAAAGGTTAAAGAGAAAAATACTTCAGCAGATGAATTTCAAGCCACATTAAATGAAGTAAAAAACAAAGAAGAAAAGGAAGAAGAAAAAACAAGCTCAAGCAAATTTACTAATGAAGACATTGATCTTGGTGCTGTTAGAGAAGATTTTAGATCTTATGCTTGGCAAAAAATGAGAGAAGATCAATACAAAAAAAATGAGGAGACTTTGCTAAATAAGCTTTTTGCTACAATTGACGCAGGAAATGCCACAAACAATACAAAGGCTTAATATACAAATCAAAACTCAAACTACACAAACGAGAATTCCAATAATTCTCGTAAATTTTCTAATAACTCCAGATAAAATGAAAAAATTTATTATTTCCTCCATATGAAGAAAATATAGAAAAATTGACCAATTTAATTTATCAAATTCTGTTATAATTTTGCTAAAAACAAAGGAAAATAATGATTTTTATTGATGCTTGCTTTAAAAAACCTACACCCTACACCCCTATTTGGATGATGCGTCAAGCAGGAAGATATTTGCCAGAATATATGGAAGTAAGAAAACAAGCGGGTGATTTTCTCTCTTTATGCAAAGACTATAAAAAAGCTTCTGAAGTTTCTTTACAGCCTATTGATATTTTAGATGTAGATGCAGCAATCATTTTTTCAGATATCTTAGTTGTTCCTCTTGAAATGGGTATGAATTTACGTTTTGAAAAAGGAGAAGGGCCTGTTTTTGATAATCCTATTTCAACCCTAGAAGACTTAGAAAAACTTGACGATCAAAATGCACATAAAAAATTAAATTATGTCTATGATGCCTTAAAGCTTACTAGAGAAAAATTATCTCAAAACAAGGCTTTAATAGGATTTTGCGGAAGCCCTTGGACTATAGCTACCTATATAATAGAAGGAAGTGGAAGTAAAAATTATGCAAAGTGTAAAAAAATGCTTTATCAAAACCCAGAACTTTTACATAAAATTCTAAACAAACTAACTCAAGTTTTAAAACTTTATTTAGAAGAGCAAATTAAAGCAGGTGCTAATGCTATACAAATTTTTGATAGCTGGGCAAGTGCTTTAGAATACGATAAGTTTTTTGATTTCTCTTTTAATTATATGCTTGAAATTTCAAATTTTATTAAAAGCAAATACTCAAACATACCTGTAATTTTATTCCCTAAAGGCATTAGCGGTTATTTGGATAGAATCGATGGTAATTTTGATGTTTTTGGGGTTGATTGGAGCACTCCGCTTGATTTAGCACGTGATAAACTATCACACAAATACACTCTTCAAGGCAACATGGAGCCTTGCAGACTTTATGATAAAAATGCCATCAAAGAAGGAGTGGAAAAAATACTAAAAACCATGCAAAATAAAGCTCATATTTTCAACTTAGGACATGGGATCTTGCCTGATATTCCTGTTGAAAATGCAAAATATTTTATCAAGCTTGTACAAGAAAGTTCAGCTAAATGAAAATACTCTTTGGTCCTGTTAGCTCAAGGCGTTTTGGAAGATCTTTGGGTATAGATTTAAGCCCTAGTAAAAAACAATGCAATTTTGATTGTGTTTATTGTGAGCTTGATCCAAAAAAAGCCCAAGAAAAACAGGACGAAATTATCAGCATAGATAAAATTATCTCCGAAGTTAAAGTTGTGCTTGAAAAAAATGTTGAATTTGATTTTCTTACCCTTACTGCCAACGGAGAGCCTAGTCTTTATCCTTATTTAAATGAGCTTATTTTATCTTTACGCAGCATTGCTAAAGATAAAAAATTGCTTATTTTAAGCAATGGTACAGCTGTATTAGATGAAGGCAAATTTAATGCTTTGCTAAAACTAGATGTAGTCAAATTTAGCCTAGATAGTGCAGTTGCTAAAACTTTTTATCGTATTGATAGAGCTTTAAAAAACATTGACTTAGAAAAAATGATAGAAAAAATGGCAGATTTTAGAGCTAGGTTTAATGGAGATTTGATTATGGAAATTCTAGTTGTTAAAGATCTTAATGACAACGAAGAAGAATTTAAAGCACTCAATCAAGCTTTAAAAAAAATCATGCCTTTAAGGGTTGATCTAAGCACCATAGATAGACCTCCTGCTTATGCCGTTAAAAAAGTAAGCGAAGAAAAACTTTTAGAACTTTCTAAACTTATAGATTCTACTCCCGTACTCTTAGCCAAAAGGCATTATGAAGGTGAAAAACTAAGCTTCAATAAAGAAGAATTATTAAAAATGCTTCATTTACGCTCACAAAGCGAAATAGACATAGAAACGAAATTTGATAAACAATCCAAAACTCTCTTAAATCAACTTATCAAAGAAAAAAAGGTAAAAATTCTCGATTTAGCTGGAGTTAAATTTTATAAAGTTTAGGCCTTTGGCAAATACTTCCTAAGTAAAGTTATAAGATCATTTCTACTTACATCACTTAAAACTTCACTCACACAATCAAAATCCCTAACTTTTTCCTTTGAAAAAAAGATGATATGGCTTTGCGGATGCTGTTTTTTATAAGCACTTAGCAAATTTCTCATTTGCTCAAGATCAAATTTAATTAATTCATAATCAAGCAAAATCAAACGATAAGTCTCCTTGCTTAATTCTTGTTTTAATTGACTAAAAGAATTTATACATATATTTTTATCGCATTGTTTTTCTATTATATTAAAAAATAAGGTTGCATCAAAATCATTTTGTTTAAAAAGCAATACATTATTTTGATAAGGGGTTTTAAATTTTAAAGTGCAAACCTTATCAAGCTTGTTTTGCAAAATATTTTCAAGATCTTTTTTTTCAAAAGGTAAAGTTAAAAAATACTCATAATGTGTATTTTTATGCCGACCCATCACTATAAAATCATAGTTTTTCTTTACATTTTCATTTAAAATTTTATCCTTAATAAAAATCAAATGAAAGTCATTAACATCAAAACTTAAATTTTTAAAACAAGTACTTTCTATGCCAAAATACGAAAGCAAATTTGCAAGTAAAAAATTTTCAAGCTCATCATTATTAACTATAGCCACACTTGCTTCAAACTGCAAAACCTTTCCATGAGATGTCCCTATAATGCTTTTATGATGCTCTAAAGCCTCATTTAATTCTAATCTAATTTGATCTTTTTGAGAAATTAAGGCATTTAAAATCAAAGAATTAATTTCTTTATTATACCCTTCATTTAAGCAACGCATTGCATTGGATATATTTCCAAGCTGATATAAATTTTCTTCTAATAAATGCAAATATCTGTCTTTTTCATGGGATATTTTAGTTAAATTTTGTCCCGTAGTTTCAAATTTTTCCTTTAACAAATCAAGCGCGCTATCAACATCAATCTTTTTTTGAAAATTTAAAAAATCATTTTGCATACAAAAAATTTTTTGATATATTTTGTTTATATTTCTATTTTGTCTAAAAGCAAAAATAAAAAGTGTTAAAGATAAAACAAAAATGCTAGAAAACATACCTATTTTCAGTTGTTCAGTAACACTATCAAGCTTTAAGATATCAATACTTAAATACGCTAAAATTAGATTAAAAATAAAAATTATCCCCGCTAATATCAAATCAATTTTCCTTTATCTTTTGCGCCGCTTTCTTGCCCACAAGCATTGCAAGATCTTTAAAATCAGCCTTATATATAGATTCAAAATTTCCATAATACGCTAAAAGTTTTTGTATAACCCCTGAACTAAGTCCTAAATTTGCAAGCTTAGAACTTTTCAAGTCCTGTTTTTTCTTAGTATTTTGATGAAAGCTGATAGCAAAACGGTGCGCTTCATCTCTTAATTTCTGTAAGAATTGTAGTTTTTTATCGTTAATACTTAAGCTAAATTCTCCTTTTAAGGAATGAATTTTATCCTTAGCACCTCCTTTAGCCCTATGTGCTTTTGCATCGATTTTTTCTTTTGAAATAGCTAAAATATCGACATTAGCTCCACTACTTACAATAATTTCTTTAGCCAAATCAAGCAAAGCCTTTCCTCCATCTATAAGCCATAAATCAGGAGGGGGTATTTTATCAAAGTCCAAAGCCCTACGCGTTAAGACTTCACGCATTTGTTCGTAGTCATTTTTATGTTTTAAATGAAATTTTCGATATTTTGACTTATCCCAAGAATTCATTCTATAAGTTACCATAGCTCCAACATTTGCCACACCTTGCAAATGAGAATTATCAAAAATTTCTATATCATTTGGTAAATTTTCAAGTTCAAAATAAGACTTTAATTCTTTTTGCATAGTAAAATCATGATTTTTTTGCTCTTTTTCTATATTTAAAAGGGCATTTTGAAAAGCCAAATCACAAATTCTTCTTTTTTCTCCTATTTTAGGGATTTTAATACTGATTTTTTTATCAAACCTTTGGCTTAAAATTTCTTCTAAAAGCACTCTATCTTCAAATTCTTCATAAACATAAATAACATTTGCAAGCAAAGGAATATCCATACTAAAATTTTCTAAAATCAATTGCTTATAAATTTCATTTTTATCCCATTGTATATCATTTTTTATAGGAGTAATCTTAGAATTTGCACTGATAATTTTTCCATTTTGCACCACAAAACGCAAGGTTGAAAGCATAGAATTTTTAAAAGCTAAAGCAAATACTTCAAAATCTTCTAATTTTGCAATATCTATTTCAACCTTAACTTCCAAATCTTTAATCGTTGCAATCTGATCCCTTACTTTAGCTGCTTCTTCGTAATTTTCATTTTGCGCTAAAACAAGCATTTGTTTTTCTAAATTTTTTATTAAAATACTAGGATTTAAAAGTGCGTGCATAGTCTCATCTAAAATTTCAAGGTATTTTTCCCTGCTGATACGTTTATCACAAGGCGCAAGACAACGAGAAATTTGATAAAAAATACAAGGAGATTTGCAACTTGCTTTTTGCTTTAAAGGATAGTATAAATAAAGCGCATCTAAAAGCTCTCTAGCACCTTTAAAAAAAGGGCCAAAATATTTGATTTTGCTTTTTTTTACCAATTTTCTAGTGATCTCAAAGCGTGGAAATTCTTCTTCAGAATCCACATAAATATAAGGATAAGTTTTATCATCTCTTAGTAAAATATTATATTTTGGATGCAGTTGTTTGATAAAAGAATTTTCCAAAATCAAAGCATCGGCTTCTGAATTAGTAGTGATAAATTCCAAATGCACTGTTTCTTCAATCATTTTTTGAATTCTTAAAGAATTTCTTGGATTTGCGTGTAAATTTGGAGTAAAAGCAAAATAAGATTTGATACGATTTTTAAGATTTTTAGCCTTACCTACATATAAAAGCTTTCCTTCTTGATTGAAGTATTGATAAACTCCAGTGCTATTGGGAAGAGTTTTTAACTCATTTTCTAAATTCTCTTTAGTCAAGATTAGAACCCTTTTTGATAAGTTCTCTTAAATCTTCAAATTTCTTAAATAATTTTTCATCTTTAAAGCAATTTTTAAATTCACCCTTAGAAAGCTCCAAATAAGAATTTTTAGAGAGTTTTTCATCATTTTTGTTTTTATTTGTTGCATAAGTGTATTTTTGGGAAAAGATTTTTATATCTTTTATATCAACAAATCCACTTAAAGGATATTTTTGTCCATATGCTTTTATGAGAAATTTAATATAAATTTTGCTATCATCATGATTTAATTCTTGATAAGCTGCTGGATGTAAGGTTATTATATTTAAAATATGATTTTTTACATAAATTTTAGCAATCAAACGTTGCTTAGCAAGCGGAAAAGAACTTAAAAAATCTTTGCAAAAAAATAAGGTTTTTAAAGGCTTATAATGAGGTTTATCCATCAATTCATTAATAACAGCACTAGCGTTTTTAGTCATCTTAATATTATTTCTTTTTCCCATAAGATGATTTTAGCATTTCTTTTCTTAATTTTCTTCTGTGCTTGCGGATATAAAGGCAACCCTCAATACACAAGCTATGAACAAAATGGCTCAGTAAAAACCATTAAAAAATACGAACAATTACATAGGTGGTAAATAATGAAAAAAGCAGATATTTTAGTTTTAGACTTTGGCTCTCAATACACTCAGCTTATAGCAAGACGCTTAAGGGAACAAGGAGTTTATGCAGAAATTTTACCTTTTAATGTAAGCTTAGCTGATATTAAGGCGAAAGAACCAAAAGGTATTATTTTAAGCGGAGGTCCAGCAAGCGTATATGCAACTGATGCGTATTTTTGCGATAAAGGCATATTTGACTTGGGTTTACCTGTTCTTGGAATTTGTTATGGTATGCAGCTTATGGCACATCATTACAAAGCTACAGTTGCACCTGCAGGACATAAAGAATACGGTAAAGCAAACATAGAAGTTAAAAAAGATAGTGCTTTATTTAAAAATCTTCCAAAAAAACAAACCGTTTGGATGAGTCATTCTGATAAAGTAGAAAATTTACCTCAAGGTTTTGAAGTTTTAGCCACAAGTGAAAATAGTCCTTTTTGTGTTTTTGGCAACGAAGATAAGAAATTTTTTGCTCTACAATTTCACCCAGAAGTACAACACAGTGAATTTGGCAAAAATATCTTAAAAAATTTTGCTAAATACGCTTGTAATTGTGAAAGCGTTTGGAATATGGGTTCTTTTGCAAAAACTCAAGCGGAAAAAATCCGTGAAGAAGTAGGCAGTGATAAAGTGCTTTGTGCTGTAAGTGGCGGAGTAGATAGTAGTGTAGTTGCTGCACTTTTAGCCAGTGCTATAAAAGAGCAAGTTATAGTAGTTTTTGTAGATAATGGACTTTTAAGAAGCGGAGAAAAAGAACAAGTTGAATTTATGTTTAAAAATACCTTAGGTATCGATCTTATCAGCATTGATGCAAGTGAAATTTTCTTAAGTCGCTTGGCTAATGTTAGAGATCCTGAGCAAAAAAGAAAAATTATAGGAAATACCTTTATAGAAGTTTTTGAAGAAGAAGCAAAAAAACATAAAGATGTAAAATATCTCGCTCAAGGCACACTTTATACTGATATCATAGAAAGTTCTGTTGTAGGTGCAAGCAAAACCATTAAAAGCCATCATAATGTAGGGGGCTTACCTGAAAAAATGAATTTTAAACTCATAGAGCCTTTAAAAGAAATTTTCAAAGATGAAGTGCGTGCCCTAGGACTTGAGCTTGGACTTAGCAAAGAAGTGGTTTATCGCCATCCTTTCCCTGGACCAGGGCTTGCTATACGCATTATGGGAGAAGTAAATCGCCCTAGCTTAGAACTATTGCGTAAAGCTGATGTAATTTTACTTGAAGAACTTAAAAGCACAGGTTGGTATGATAAAACTTGGCAAGCATTTTGTGTGCTTTTAAATGTTAAAAGTGTTGGGGTTATGGGGGATAACCGCACTTATGATAATGCAGTTTGCATACGCGTTGTAGATGCAAGTGATGGTATGACAGCTACTTTCTCGCATTTACCTTACGAAGTTTTAGAAAACATAAGTCGCCGTATCATCAATGAAGTAGAAGGCATAAACCGCGTTGTTTATGATATCTCAAGCAAACCACCCGCAACCATAGAATGGGAATGATCCATTTTTTCTAGCTCTTATTTTTATTATAAAATTTTTATAATAAAAATAAGGCTAGAATTTATTTAAGAAATTTCAAGGAAGAAATATGCATGGAAAAATAGCTATTTATATGGATTCTACAGGACGTGGAACCGTTACAAACTCAGCAAATACCTTTTTTGACTTCAATCGCCAAATTTGGAATGATAAAAAAAGTATGCCAAGTGTTGGTATGCTTGTGGAATTTAGAACTCTTTCTAGCGAAAAAAAAGCAGAAGACGGCAAGCCCGTTCAAACAAGCAAAACCATAACGGGTATAAAACCTTCAAAATTTCAAGAATTTAAAGAAGGGGATTTTATCACTGAGCATGATTTTTGGAAAACTGATAATGATGATGAATTAGAAGACTTGCAAAACTCAAGAAGAAGTGCTTATATAACAGAACTCTATAGAACAACAGACTTTGACAGTATAGAAAAAATTCCTCTTTCTTTTACTATACCTCAAGCTATACAAAAATATTTTGCCCATGAAATTTTATCCGTAGAAACGCTTCAAGCCAATCTACAAGATGAAAAGGAAATTCCTTGCATACTTGATTATCTTATACTTAAAAGATTTTTATTTAAAGCTTATGATACTTTAATTTTTATGGATAATAGCATAGACCAAACCCAATTTAGCGCGTTAAAAAGTATCATGATGCATTTAGAGAATTCATATAAGCAAATGATAGCTGATCAAAAACCAAATATCACTAAAATTTTTAACGAAACTTTTTTATCTTTGCAGTGTCATTACCAAGCTTTAGTAGCCACCATAGATACAAGAAAAAATCGTCTAGCCTCACTTGAAGCACAAATGAAAACTTTACAATCTGAAATAAATCTTAAAAGTAATGCGGCCAATGTAGACCCTGAAAAACTTAAAGCACGACAAGAAAGATTGGCTAAGCTACAAAAAGAAGCAGAATACTACAGAACAACACTAAAAAGACTTGATGCTATAAGGGAGGATTTTTATAAGAAAAATTACAATATTTTCGAAAATGCTTTTAAGCTTTCACGAGAAAAGCTCTTTAAAAAAATTGTCACAGGTTTAAATCTATGCGCAACCATAATGGATGTTAAAATTTGGCACTTATCTTTAAAATCATCAGGGGTTAAAAATTCTTATTTTACTATGAGCAATATAGAAAATTCTTTCTGTTCTCTTTCTTTTGCAGAACATTACTTAAGTCGCTTAAATAAATCCGCTCTAAATCCTTTTGACCAAAAACTTTTAGTGTATATTCAAAAAATTACAAAAGAACAAAGAAAAAAATTTTTAGTTGTCACATCGGATTTAGATTTATTATGCAAATTAAAAATTGAAAACTTTTCACAAAATCCATATTATTTAGTAAAATACGCACCTAAAAAAGTGAATTATCAGTCTTTAATGCGTGATAACACCTTTGATATAGTCTATATTGATGAAAAACATGTTTGGGAAAATGTTGCCGATATTATTTTACAAGGAAAGCATTTTGACAAATCAGGAAAAACCAAATTTAAACTGATTTAAGACATAGAAATTTAAGCTAAATTAAGTTATAATTTCCTTGCCTAAACAGTTTGTGGTATTTAAAGTGATCCAACACATTTTTATTAACTGCGATTGTGTGATTTACCGTGTTCTGTGGCATCGTTTGAGCTTTGAAAAAAGCGAGAAGTTGCAGCCTTTAAAAATTACCTAGCGGTTTTCTTTGACTTTTTGGGGTCAATCTTTGTTAAACGGCTGTTTGGGTTTAAAAGGAGATATAAATGAAAATAATGATTTTGGGTAGTGGTGCAAGAGAATATTCTATTGCTTTAGCCTTAAGAAGAGTAGACAAAAATTTAGAGTTTTATTTTGCTCCTGGAAATGGCGCTACCGAAAGTCTTGGAACAAATTTAAACCTAAAAGATCCAGTAGTTTTAGCAACCTATGCGAAAGAAAAAGGTTTTGATCTTTGTATAGTAGGAAGTGAAAGTTTTTTAGCTGAAGGTGTTGTAGATATTTTTAAACAACAAGGACTTGCTATTTTTGGGCCAAGTAAAGCTGCTGCAATGCTTGAAACCTCAAAATCTTTTATGAAAAGCTTTCTTAAAAAATACCGTATCAAAACAGCCAAATTTTTAAACACAAATGATATTGAAAAAGCAAAAAATTTTATACATAGTTTAACCCCTCCTATAGTAGTAAAAGCCGATGGACTTTGCGCAGGAAAAGGTGTTATCATAGCTAAGACTCATGAAGAAGCCATAGAAGAAACAGCTAAAATGCTGAGCGGAGAAAGCTTTGGAGATGCTGGAAAACTCGTTGTAATTGAAGAATTTTTAGATGGTTATGAATTAAGCATTTTTGCAGTATGTGATGGCAATGATTTTGTTTTACTTCCTGTAGCACAAGATCACAAAAAATTACTCGATAATGATCAAGGGCCAAATACTGGCGGAATGGGTGCTTACGCTCCTAGCTCTTTAGCGAATGAAAGCTTGCTTAGAAAAGTTCAAAAAGATATTATTTTACCGACTTTAGCAGGCATGAAAAAAGAAGGAGCGGAATTTTGTGGTGTTTTATTTATAGGCGCTATGATCGTTGGAAATAAACCTTATGTATTAGAATTTAATGTTCGCTTTGGAGATCCTGAATGTGAAGTTTTAATGCCTTTAATCGAAAATCCTTTGGAGCTTATTTTAGCTGCTACTCAAAGACGCTTAAGACACACAAAAATCAAAATCAAAAAAGAATTTGCAGTAGGGGTTGTATGCGCGAGTGAAAACTATCCTTACAAAAGTTCACCAAAAAGTGAAATTACTGTAAATAACATTCCTGAAAACTCTCATATCTCTTATGCTGGAGTAAGCCTAGAAGATGGCAAATTAATGGCTGATGGTGGAAGAGTTTTGGTTTGCGTTGGCACAGGAAAAAGTATAGAAGAAGCCCAAAAAAATGCTTATAAACTTTGCGATAATGTAAATTTCAAAGGAAAGCAATACAGAAAAGATATCGCTCATCAGGTTCTTAAATGAAAGAAAACTTACAAGACCGCTTAGAGCGTGAAAATCTAAAAATAGCAAGTTTTGGAAAAAGAGTTCTAGCTTTTTTAATCGATGATATGGTTATTTCTTTGATTGTGTTTATCATTTTTTATGATCGTCTAATCCAAGCAAAAGATTTATTTGAAACAACTCAAATTATAGGAAATTTTTATCTTGGCTTCATCTTGCTTCATTTTAGTTATCAAGCAATTTTTACTTATCTTTATGGGGCAAGTTTGGGAAAAATATTATGCAAAATTATCATCTTGGATGAAAATCTTCTTGACAAACCCAATCTCATCCAAAGTTGCATCAGATCTGCCATAAGACAGGTTAGTGCTATGGCATTTATGCTTGGATTTGCTTGGGCTTTAAGCAATGATTTACGTAAAGCTTGGGAGGATTATCTAGCAAGGACAATAGTAGTCGATGTGGCGTAAATTTTCCTTATTGCTAGGAACTAGCATAGCTTTAAGTGCAGCACAAGTTGATATTTACGCTCTTGATGCAAAAAAAGAAGGTGATATTCTTACTGCAAACAATGATGTTATTATTTTTTCTGATTTTTATTTCATCACTGCCAATAAAGCAATTTACAATGAAAAAACCGGAGATGTTGAGCTTTTTGGCGATGTTAACATCCTAAGGGGACAAAACGAAAGATCACATTCTGATTATGCTAAAATCAACCTAAATTCCAATCAAGCCGATTTTAGTAATTTTTTCTTTTCCAATAACAATCTTGAAGTATGGTTTCAAAGCAAAACAAGCCATCTAAATGATAAAGTCTTTGAAAGTAAAATTTCAGCAGTTTCAAGCTGCAATGTTGAAGATCCTGATTGGGAAATTCGTTTTTCAAAAGGCTGGCTTAACCGGGAAACCAATTTTGTTCATCTTTACAATGCAAGATTATATGTTAAAAATACCCCGGTTTTTTATCTACCTTATTTTGGATTTAGTGCTGATACTCATAGACAAAGCGGGCTTTTAATCCCAAAAATCGTTTTAAAAAGTAGCGAAGGCTTATACTATGAACAACCTATTTATATAGCCACTCAAGAAAATTGGGATTTAGAACTTGATCCACAAATTCGAACAAACCGTGGTTTTGGACTTTATTCTACTTTAAGATTTCTTGATTCTCCATATTCAACAGGAGAATTAAATTTTGGTGCTTTTAGGGAAAATAGCTCCTATTTTCACGATGAAAATTTGAAAAACCAAACCCACTATGGAATAGAACTAAAATACTCAAGAGATGATTTAATCAAATCTTTACTCAGTGATAATTTCCAAGAAGGCCTATGGATAGATGCAACCTATCTCAACGATGTGGATTATTTAAATTTAGGAAGTAGAGATTATCGAGATCTTAACTCGCTTGTAACCTCCAAAATCAATTATTTTTTAGCCGATGAAAACAATTTTTATGGAGCTTATGCAAGATATTATATCGACACATCTAAACTTAGCAACAATACAACCTTGCAAGAATATCCAAGCTTTCAATATCATAGATTTTTAAATAACCTTTTTGATGAACGCTTGCGTTATTCATTTGATGCTTCATTTCATAATTTTTATCGACCTGCTGGTTCTTATGCAAATGAGTTAAATTTAGACTTGCCTATCTCGTATCACAATGCTTTCTTTGGAGACTTTTTACACTTTACTTTTACAGAAAGATTTTATGCTTCTTTTGTAAATTATAGCAACGATCCCGAAAGAAACCATGAGCATTATTTTAGAAACACTCATGATTTTAATCTCTACACCGATCTTTCAAAAGCTTATGAAAATTTCTTTCATACTTTAAATTTAGGAGTGAATTACATTTTACCAGGAGCAAAATCAGGTAAAATCACGCAAGATTATCTTGAAGAATACGACAAAGAAAACGAACATACAAGTCTTTATGCTGTGCAATATTTCTATAACAACGAAGGACAAAAAAAACTCAAACACAGATTTTCACTTGACTATCTCAATAAACAAAATAAATTCTATGAACTTGAAAATCTTTTAACTTATTATTTTAATGAAAACATCAATCTCAACAGCGAAGTGCTTTACTCTTATGAGCAAAGTCGCTTTACCAATGTCATCAGCCAAATAGAAGTCAATACAAATTCAAAATTTAATTGGATGTTTTCTCATGCTTATCAAAACGATGAGTATGGAAAATATAGCTTTATTGGCACAAGAGCAAATTATATTGCCACACCTAATTACAATTTATTTGGTGGAATTTGGTTTGATACTCAAAGAGCTCATGCAAACATGTGGGAACTTGGCTATACCTACCAAAGAAAATGTTGGAACTATTCTTTAATGTATAGAGAAAGAATCGATCCACAACTCACAAGTGGTGGTATCACAGCTAAAAATCAAAGCGGAGTTTATTTTATTTTCAACTTCTATCCTTTAGGAGGGGTAAAATACGATTTCTCTTTAGCAGAAAGTGAAAACAAAATTTAAAAAGGATGAAATTTGCTAAATATTTTAAAAAATTTTACGAATTTATTATCTGGTAAAAAAGGAAAAATAATGCAATACAGCATAGAAATTAACAAAAATACAGAAATATTTGATATAGATAAAGTCGCCAAACAAGCTGCTGGTGCTGTTTTAATGAGACAAGGCAAAAGCGTTGTTCTAGCTACAGTTGCAAGAGAAGAAAAACAAGTTGAAGAAGATTTTTTACCTCTAACCGTCCAATACATCGAAAAAGCTTATGCCGCAGGAAAAATCCCTGGTGGCTATGTTAAAAGAGAAACCAAGCCAAGCGATGCAGAAACCTTAACAGCACGTATTATCGATAGAAGCTTACGCCCTCTTTTTCCAAAAGGCTATGCTTATCCAACTCAAATCGTTGTGATGGTTCTCTCAGCTGATCCTAAAGTAGATTTGCAAGTAATGAGCTTAAATGCCGCAAGCGTGGCACTTTATCTTAGTGATATACCTATGAAAGCTCCAGTATGTGGTGTTCGCATAGGAAAGATAGATGGAAATTTCATACTCAATCCAAACAATGAAGAGCTTCAAAATAGCACTCTAGATCTCTATGTAGCAGGTGTAAAAGATGAGCTTTTGATGATAGAAATGAGAGCCTTACCTGATCAAAAAGAAAATGAAATTTTTATCGAAGCTCCTTATGCTGATGTTTTAACTCAAACCACTTCACAAAATATGAATGAACTTAGCGAAGATGAAATTTTAGAAGCTCTAAATTTAGCTCAAAAAGCTATATTAAATGGTTCAAATGCTTATGAAGAAGCCTTTAGCAAACACAAAAAAAATTCTCAAATCGAACTAAAAAATGAGATTGAACATCCTGAAATTTTAGCTTTTATAGAAAATAATTTCCAAAAACAAATCAAAGAAGCCATCAACCAAATGGCAAAAAGTGAAAGAGCAAGCGAACTAAATAAAATCGCTAAAGAAATTTTAAATCTTGAAATCGCTAAAGACTGGAGCGAAGAAAGTATCTTAAATACCTTAGCTAAAGTCAAACGCAAACTTATTCGTGAGCAAATTTTAAATGAAGGCAAAAGAGCTGATGGTAGAAGTTTAAACGAGGTGCGTCCTATCAGTATAGAAACCAATATCTTGCCAAACGCTCATGGCTCTTGTCTTTTCACTCGTGGACAAACTCAAGCTCTAGTGGTTGCAACCTTAGGCGGAGAAAACGATGCTCAAATGATAGACTTGCTTACAGAAAAAAATCCTATAAGCGAACGCTTTATGGTAAATTATAATTTTCCAGGTTTTTCAGTAGGCGAAGCAAGTCCTATCAAAGCTCCAGGAAGAAGAGAGCTAGGACATGGAAATTTAGCCAAAAGAGCACTTTATCCAAGCATAGATGAAAACTATCCTTATGTAATCCGCTTAGTCAGTGAAATTTTAGAAAGCAATGGCTCAAGTTCTATGGCAACGGTTTGTGGCGGATCTTTAGCCCTAAAAGCAGCAGGAGTGCCAAGCTTAAAACTTGTTGCAGGAGTAGCCATGGGGCTTATCTTTGAAGATAGCAAATTTGCTGTTTTAACAGATATCATGGGACTTGAAGATCATGATGGGGATATGGACTTTAAAGTAGCAGGAAGCAAAGACGGCGTTACTGCTCTTCAAATGGATATAAAACTAGGCGGAATCGATCAAGAAACACTAAAACAAGCTTTATACCAAGCCAAAGAAGGAAGAATTCACATCCTAAATATCATGGAAGAAGCCGCCAAAGAAATCGTAGTCAATGAAGAAGTTTTACCTAAACTTGAGCTTTTTAGCGTTGATCCTTCAAAAATCGTTGATATCATAGGGCAAGCTGGAAAAACCATCAAAGAAATCATAGAAAAATTTGGCGTTTCTATAGACTTAGATCGCGAAAAAGGTGAAGTAAAAATAGCAGGTAATCAAAACGAACAAATCAAAGCCGCAAAAGACTACATCATAAACATCACAAGCTCTCAAAAAGGAACTAAAAAAGGCTCTAAAGACAAAGATATATCAGACTTTGAACTTGGGCAAGAATTTCAAGGTATTGTTAAAAAAATCGCTCCTTTTGGAGCCTTTGTGGAACTTAAAAATGGTGTTGATGGTTTATTGCATAGTTCAAAAAGCAAGCATCTTAATTTAAGCGAAAACCAAAGCTTAAAAGTTAAAATCAGCGAAATTAAAAACGGAAAAATTTCTGTGGATTTGTGCGAGTGAGTGAATTTCTAACTCATCCTTTTGAGCCTTTTTTTGACAAGGATTCTAAAATCTTAATTTTGGGCTCTTTTCCTTCTATTAAATCAAGACAAGACGGCTTTTATTATCAACACCCAAGAAATCGTTTTTGGCCTATACTAGAAACACTTTTTGATGTAAAATTAGAAAATATCACAGAACAACAAGCCTTTTTAAGAAAAAAACATATCGCTCTTTGGGATGTACTTCAAAGTTGCAAGATAAAAAATTCAGATGATAAAACCATAAGTTATGCAAAAGCTAATGATTTAAACCTGATCCTTTCTCAAGCCAAAATCCAAGCCATTTTTACCACCGGACAAAGTGCTTATAAATTTTTTACTAAATTTCACTCTCATTTAAAAGCCGTAGCCCTACCCTCAACTTCTCCTTCAAATTTAAATTTTTCTTTTGAACAGCTTTTACAAAACTATGAAATAATCAAAAAATTTACAAAATAACAAACTAAGCATCACTCAAGCAAGAAAAGAAAAAAGCTAGTTTACATCTAGCTTTTGCGTGTTATCCTTAAATTCAAATTCCACTCTCTTAGCCCCAAAACCTTTAGCAATAGCTTCTAAAGTATCCTTAGCACTTTTATGAATTTTGCTTTCTAAATTTTGGATAAGATTTAAAGACAAGTCTTTAACCTCATCTTTGGCTTCTTTTATGAGTTTGTTTTTATCACTTTCGCTAAAATTAATTCCCGTACTATTGATAGAATCAGGCAGTAAAAAAGGTAAAAATTTAGCATTTTTTTCATCATAAAATTTCATATCTATGATGCTGTGTTTGTATCTACACTCTGGCATGATGATCTTATAAGCATCGTCCCCTAAAGGCAAAATATCAAAGTTTTTATCCCTTAAATCATACAAGAAAGTGATCTCAAATTCAAAAATCAAAGCAATCTGTCTTTCACTCAAAGACCATCCTAAAAGATTTTTCCAAATTCCATTAAAAGCACTATCTTTTTTAGTGACAATCTCTTTGCTAAAAACCTGAAAAACACTTAATTCTCCTATGGATTTAAGCTGCATAATATCGCTAAAACTTTGCGTGCTTTTTTCTTCTATTTTAGGGCTTTTGTACTGCCTAAAAAGCACTATAAATAAAAGCACAAGCAAAATCATCACTAAAACAAATAAAATCATTTCCATTTTAAACCTTTCTAAATTTATAAACCTTGATTTGAAAAGATATATTTTTTCTCAAACGCTAAGAAAATAAAAGCATTAATGATAAAAATCAAACACACAAAAGTAAAAACAAATTCCACGCTAAAATGCGAAGCCATAAGCCCTCCACCAAAAGCACCACAAAAATTTCCCAAAAATTGACAAGTTTGATTAAAACCAAAAATCACACTTAAATTTTTAGCACTCACGCTTTTTTTAAGCAAGGCATTCACACAAGGCAAAAGCCCTCCAAGCCCTATACCTATAAGCAAACGCACGAAAATAAGCATATAAACATTACTTGCTACAGCCTGCAAATAAAAGCAAATTCCACAAAATATCAAAGCTCCAAAAATAATCTTACTAGGCCCTATCTTATCAGCGATTTTTCCAAGTTTTGGTGCGAAAAAAAGATTGCTAATCCCACTTGCAGCCACCACTATACCCGCCCAAAGAGCTAAAGTTCCACCTTGATGAATTTGCTCAACATAAATACTTAAAATCGGCATCACTCCAAAAGTACCAAATTGTATCACAAAAGTAGTGATAAAAAGAACGATGATAAGGGTTTTGTTTTCTTTTACTTTTTGGGTATTTTTCTTCGCCTCTTTTTGAATTTTTCTTTCATGGATGAAAAAATAAATCGTCACAAAAGAACAAGCGATCAAAAAAGCCACCACATCAAAAACCGCACTAATGCTAAAAAATTCAGCCACAAAGCCACCAAACAAAGGCCCAAGCAAACTTCCACTTATAGAAGCCGTAGAAAGAGTTCCTAAAGCATAAGCCACTTTTTCTTTAGGTGCTATCACAGCGATAAACACAACAGCAGCAGAAGTAAAACCTGAAATTATCCCTGTTAAACCCCGCACAAAAACCACTTCTAAAGCACTATGAGCAAAACTGAGCCATAAGGTTAAAACCGACATCCCAAAACTTGCACGAAGAAGCATATTTTTATAACCATACTTTGCACCCAAAAAAGCCCATAAAGGCGAAAAAACAGCCATAAAAAGC
This sequence comes from Campylobacter sp. BCW_6466, assembly GCF_001762835.1. Taxonomy (NCBI): domain Bacteria; kingdom Pseudomonadati; phylum Campylobacterota; class Epsilonproteobacteria; order Campylobacterales; family Campylobacteraceae; genus Campylobacter; species Campylobacter sp. BCW_6466. The sequence continues at coordinate 64,063 of NZ_MJXO01000075.1, read as the reverse complement.
GGAGTGATCCCAAAAGCAAGTCCTGAATAAAACGCTATTTCACTCGTATTAACATGTCCTAGTTCTTTGATATAAAAAGGCAAAATCGGAGCGATTTGACTAAGCCCCATGCTTGTGGTAAAAACACCAAACCAACACACAAGCAAAGTTCTATTGAAATTTTCCATGGATTTATTGTATGATATTTTTTATAATTTTTAATTAAAACTCAAGGATAAAAATGAAAAAAATACTCTTTATATGCTTAGGCAATATATGCCGTTCACCTATGGCAGAATTTATCATGAAAGATCTTGTCAAAAAAGCAAATTTAGAAAAAGAATTTTTTATAAGCAGTGCTGGAACTTCAGGAGAACACGATGGAGAAGGTATGCACTATGGTACCAAAAACAAGCTTGCCCAACTTAACATAGAACACAAAAATTTCATAAGCAAAAAACTCACTCAAAAGCTTTGCGATGAAAGCGATTTTTTAATCACTATGGACAATTCCAACTTCAAAAATGTTTTAAAAAACTTCACCAACACCCAAAACAAAGTTTTAAAAATCACTGATTTTAGTCCTAGTCTAAACTATAATGAAGTCCCTGATCCTTGGTATAGTGGGAATTTTGATGAAACTTATAAAATTTTATCCCTAGCTTGTAAAAATTTACTTGTTTTTTTATCAAAATAATTTAAAACAACTATATATTACTTCTCGTTTACTTTTTAGACTTATACTTCTAAACGAACCGAAAAACATTCATAAGAAAAACTCCTTAAAATTATACGCCTAGCTTAAATCCCTTTAGCTAGGCTTTTCTTTAGATGTTTTTATCCTTCAGATTTAAAATTTTTACTATTTTAAGTGCTTCTTAAGAAAAAACTCCAAATTTATGTGCTACAATTACGATGTTTTATTAATTTTTGACAAGGAGAATTCTCATGAAACTAGTTAAACTTAGTTTAGTTGCAGCTTTTGCTGCAGGTGCTTTTTCAGCAGCTAACGCTACTCCACTTGAAGAAGCAATCAAAGATATCGATGTATCTGGAGTATTAAGATACAGATATGAAAGTAGCAATCCATGGAGCAATGATAATTATGGTTCTGGTATTTCTGGTAAACAAGATCATAAATACAGAGCACAAGTTAACTTTAATGCCGCTATAGCTGATAACTTCAAAGCTTTTGTTCAATTTGACTATAATTCGAAAGATGGTGGTTATGGTGAAAATAGCATCAGCAACACAAGTGATACCTTAAGTGTTCGCCAATTATATTTAACTTATACAAATGAAGATGTTGCAACAAGCGTAATCGCTGGTAAACAACAACTAAACACTATCTGGACTGATAATGGAGTTGATGGTTTAGTTGGAACAGGTATTAAAGTAGTAAACAACAGCATCGATGGTTTAACTCTAGCTGCTTTTGCAGTAGATAGTTTCAACGAAGCTTCAGACTCTACTGTAATAATCACTCAAGGTATTGATAACAAAATTACAGGAGTTCAATTTAATCGTGGAAATCCTCAAGGTGATAGCGATACAAGCGGTGCTTTAAACTGGGATAAAAATCTTTATGGTGCTGCTGCCATAGGTTCTTATGAATTCTTAGGTGGACAATTTAATCCTCAATTATGGTTAGCTTATATGAGTGATAATGCATTCTTATATGCTGTAGATGCAGCTTATAGCACAACTATCTTTGATGGAATCAACTGGACTCTTGAAGGAGCTTACCTAGGAAATTCCTTGGATAGCAAACTTAAAAATGCACTTTCAAATCAAGCAGCTAACGGTAATTTCTTCGCTTTAAGAGGTAGTGTTGAATTAAATGGTTGGGATGCTAGCCTTGGTGGTTTATACTATGGTAAAAAAGATAAAGTTACTTTAACCACAATTGAAGATCAAGGTAATCTTGGCTCTTTGCTTGCAGGTGAAGAAATTTTCTATACTAATGGTTCTAATTTAAATGGCGATATTGGTAGAAATATCTTTGGTTATGTAACTGCTGGATATACTTTTAATGAAACAGTTCGCGTTGGTGCTGACTTTGTATACGGTGGAACAAAAACAGGGGAAATTGGCAATGGTGGTAAGAAACTTGAAGCTGTTGCAAGAGTAGATTACAAATACTCTCCAAAACTTAACTTCTCAGCATTCTACTCTTATGTAAATGTTAATACAGATCCTGAAAGCACTCATCACGATGCTGTAAGACTTCAAGCTCTTTACAAATTCTAAGAAGCTTTTAAGTCTAACTTCAAGGCGGGGTTTTACTCCGCCTTTTTTTATGCATTATTTTTAAAACTTAAATTTATATAAAAGATTTTCCCAAGCTAAAAGCTTTAGGAAAATTAAGACTTAAACCAATTAGCGATTTTTTCAAAAAGCCCTTTTTGCTCTTGATGCATACCATCTTTGATACCAAAACTTTCACTTAGTTTTTCTAAAAGTTCTTTTTGTTCATCGTTTAAAGAAGTTGGGAATTTGATAGAAATTTGAACGATTTGATTTCCTATGCGAGAACTATGAACATCTTTTACTCCTTCTTTTTCAAGAACAAATCTTTGCCCATCTTTAGCACCCTTTGGTAAATTTAAACTTGCTTCACCGCGTATGGTGGGTACTTTTATACTCTCTCCTAAGATAGCTTGAGTAAAAAACACTGGAAATTCTATATATATATCGTCATCATCTCTGATAAAAGTATCATCTTCAGCAGCGATAATCTTAACATACATATCCCCTCTAGTGCCATTTTTTAAGATATTGCCTTTAGCATTGACACGAAGTTTCATACCTGTATCTACACCTTCTGGGATATTAAGCTCGACACTATCTTTGCTTTCATTATAACCTAAACCTTTACAGTCGCTACATTTTTCACTAGCTTTTTCTCCACTTCCTTGACAATCAGGACAAGTTTGTGCAAAAGTGATAAAACCTTGAGAAATTCCAACTTGTCCTCTACCTTGACACTTTGGACAAGTTTGAAGTTTTCCATCTTTAGCCCCTGTTCCATTGCAAGTTTTGCAAGAACATTTATAAGTAAAGTCTATATTTTTCTTGCAACCAAAAACCGCTTCTTTAAAACTTAATTTTAAATTAACGATAAAATCTGAAGGGATTTTCTCATCATTTGAACTCTTTCTACGACGCGATGATGAGCCAAAGCCTTCTCCAAAAAAACTAGAAAATATATCTCCTAAATCCTCAAAACCACCAAAACCTGAGCTATTAGAACCAAATCCACCGCCTTTTAAAGCATCTTTTCCATATCTATCATAAATAGCTCTCTTTTCATCATTACTTAAAACCTCATAGGCTTCATTAACAAGCTTAAATTTCTCTTCTGCTTCTTTATCGCCTTGGTTTCTATCGGGATGGTATTTTAAAGCCATTTTTCTATAGGCTTTTTTTATGGTTTCTTTATCAGCACTTTGCGTGATTTCAAGAATTTCATAATAACTTATTTCCACATTATTCCTTTAAAAAATTTAAAATTTTGCTAGAATTTTAATCTTAAAAATTCAAAAATCTAATTTTAGCAAAAATAAAATCAATAATTTATCAAATTTTAAATAAAATTATGCAAATATTATAAATCTTAGATAAAATTTAAAGGATACTAAAATGATTAATGTGTTGATGATAGAAGATGATCCTGATTTTGCGCAATTATTATCTGAGTATTTAGCGCAGTTTAATATTAAAATCACAAATTTTGAAAATCCTAAAAGCGCCTTAAATGTAGGCGTTCAAGGCTATGATTGTCTAATCTTGGATTTAACTTTACCAGGAATTGATGGTCTTGAAGTTTGTAGAGAAATCAGACAAAAAAGCAATATTCCCATTATCATCTCATCAGCTAGAGGCGACTTAAGCGATAAGGTTGTAGGGCTTCAAATTGGTGCTGATGATTACCTACCAAAGCCTTACGATCCAAAAGAAATGTATGCAAGGATTATGAGTCTTATTCGTCGCACAAAAAGAGTTGAACACGCAAATAATGAAAATATTAATTCTGCTTTCAAAATCGATGAGAGAAGGCATGAGATCACCTATGAAGATAAGGTTTTAACACTTACTCCTGCTGAGTTTGAAATTTTAGAATACCTTATCCAGCAGCACGGATATAGCGTTTCAAGAGAACAGCTTGTAAGTCGCTGTAAAAATCTAAAAGATAAAGATTCTAAAAGTCTTGATGTTATCATTGGTCGATTAAGAGTAAAAATAGGAGATAGTTCAAAATCTCCAAAACATATTTTTTCTGTTAGAGGTATAGGATATAAACTAATAGGATGACAAAAAATTATTCTATTTATACCAAGCTAATTATTTTATTTGTTGTTACTTTTTTCTTAGTTTGTGTGCTTTTTATCGTTCTTTTGAAAATAGAAGGAAGTGCTTACAACGAAGAAGAAAGTTTAAAACAAGAAAATCTTATAAAAAATTTACTCATCTCCTATGAAAACACTTCAGGTGCTAAAATAGGATCCTATCTTGAAAATAGCGGTTTTAATACTATACAAAATCCCTATCTTGTAAAAAGCATAAGAAATAACGGACAATCACTTTTTAAGGCAAATGGAGAATTTTGCACCCTTTCTTCTTTAAAATATCATAGCAATCTTTATTTTGATGTTCAATGTAAAGATTTTGATGGCTTATACGAAGAAAATACTAGCGATAGAGTTTATAATCTTTTATTAATAGGATTTTTTTCTTTTTCTTTGTTGGTTGTTTTTATGTATTTTTCGGTATTAAAATCTTTAGAACCTTTAAAAAAATTAAGAAGGCAAGTTGCTAAAGTTGCAAATGGGGAGCAACCTGATTTTTTAGATTATCAAGAAGATGAAGTAGGCAAAATCGCCTTTGAATTTCAAAAAGCTTTTAAAAAAAATCAAGAATTAATACAATCAAGACAACTTTTCCTAAGAACAATCATGCATGAGTTAAAAACTCCTATAGGAAAAGGGAGAATCATTTCTGAAATGATCAAAGAAGACAGACAAAAAGAAAGACTTATCGCTATATTTTTACGTATGGATTCTTTGATCAATGAATTTGCCAAAATCGAAAATTTATTTTCAAAAAACTACAACTTACACTTTAAACCTAGTCGTTTTAGCACTATACTTGAGGAAGCTAAAGAACACCTTATGAGAGATGATTTTAATAAAGTTGTAAAAGTTGATATTAGATATGATGCTTTAATCAATGTTGATATGGAAATTTTTTCTGTAATTTTAAAAAATCTTATCGATAATGCCTTAAAATACTCAAACAATGGCACTTGTGAGCTTTTTTGTTGTAAAGAATGTTTTACTATTAAAAATCCAGGCAAACCTTTAGCAGAGCCTATAGAACATTATCTTGAAGCTTTCGCAAGAGAAAAACACAATCAGGTTAAAGGTATGGGGCTAGGACTTTATATAGTTTCAGAGGTATGCAAACTGCATAATTTTGATTTGATTTATTTTTATGATGATGGAAAGCATTGCTTTAAAATTTTCTTTGGAGATAAAGAAAAATAATGGCAAAAGGCCTAGAAAAATTCAACGAACTTGTTGAAAGTTTTGCAAATTTACCTACCATAGGAAAAAAAACCGCCATAAGGCTTGCTTATCACCTTTGCATAAATAATCAAATCGATGGTATGAAACTCGCACACAATATAGAAAATGCTATCCGCTTTATAAAACCTTGTGAGCAATGCGGTGCTTTAAGTGAAAATGAGCTTTGCGAAATTTGCAGCGATGAAGAAAGAAATAAAAACATTTTATGTATAGTTGAAAGCCCAAAAGATATACTAACACTCGAAGAGAGTCAAAGCTACAATGGGCTATATTTTGTTTTAGATGAGTTAAATGAAGAAAAACTTGAAAAACTAAAGCAAATCATACTTAAGCTAAATATCTCTGAGCTCATTTTTGCATTGACACATAGCATTAATTCTGATGCAACTATCTTTTTTATAGAAGATAAATTTAAAGATTTAAACCTAACTTTTAGTAAAATCGCTCAAGGAATTCCAAGTGGTGTAAATTTAGAAAATGTGGATTTAATCTCTTTAAATAAAGCTATGAATTTTAGAACAAAAATTTAGAAATTTTTATAAGAAATATCGGCTAATTCTTGCAAAGAAAAATCCGCAATCTTTTCATAAGCAAAACCTTCCTTGCTTAAAAAATCAAGTAAAGTTTTTTCCATGATTTTAGCCCCTTGTATAAGCTCATCTGAGAGCTTAAAACTCATCGCTTCGATACGCTTTGGTACACAAGCTAAGATGTGTGTTTTAGGCAAATCTCCTGCAAGTTCCATGTATTGCAAGGTTTGAAGCATTTCTATTTCATGAGCACTTCCACTCCAGCTAATTTTATTAGGCATAGCATCATAAGGAAAGAAAAATACATCTCCTATACTCGCATCTTGCGCTTCTATGCAGTCTAAAACGATAAGTCTATCGCACCTAGCGATGATATAGCTAAGTTGCAAAGCCAAAGTTCCACCATCAACAAAATCTAAAGTAAATTCAGGATGAGTGAATTTGTAGTTTTTTTCAAGTTGTTTACAAAGATGAACGCCTAAGCCTTCATCTGCAAACATGATATTGCCTATTCCAAGGACTAAGAATTTCAATGCTTTTCTTCTTTTACAAATTTATATCCGCTAATAATAGCATCCATAGCACCATCTTTACCTTTTACTGCGTTAAAAATCGCCATGTAAATATGTACTGGTACAAAAATCATAATCACCCACATCAAAATTCTATGATAAGTTCTTACATCAGCCAAACCGCCCATTGCAGCTTCAAGTGGTCTTAAAATATGATATAAAAGCCCACCTAAGCCCTCATGATAAGTATGAGTATAAAGAATAAGCCCTGTAAGAATGATACCTAACATCACAAGATAAAAGAAAAAATAAGTTACAAATTGCAAAGGATTATAAACCCCTTTTAAATGCGGATGTTTTCCTAAGAAAATGTAAAATTTTACTTGTTCTATCCATAATTTGATATTAAAAATATCCCATACACTTCTGCGTTCTTTTGCACTTACCTTGTCACAAAAAAACAAATATACTTTAAAAATAATACAAGCGATTAAAACAAAACCCACCGCTTGATGTACTAAACGGTATTTTGCTTGCATAAAATTTACAGGTTCGCCGTTACTAATAGGACTTTGAAACACATAAGAAAGATAATACCCTGTGCCAATAAGAATCACTATAGCAATAGCTCTTACCCAGTGCGTTAAACGCAAACCTATGCTAAATTCATATTCAGCTTTTCTTTGCAATTTTTCTTCTTTGTTTTGCATGAAAGCCTCCTTATAAATTGACATTCACTTTATATTCGCTTAGATTATTGCCCTTAGTATCCATTACATGCACTGCACAAGCAATACAAGGATCATAAGAGTGAATTTTTCTAATGATTTCAAGCGGTTGTTTTACATCAGCGATTTTAAGTCCTATCAAACATTGCTCATAACTTCCACCTACGCCATTTGCGTCTTTTGGACTTGCATTCCAAGTAGAAGGCACCACAGCTTGCCAGTTTTCAATGACGCCATTTTTAATTCTACACCAATGGCTTAATGTTCCGCGTGGCACATGCCCCATATAGCGTCCTTTGTATTCTTTAGAATTATCGATCACATAAGGCGCACAAGTACTCTGATCTACTTTTAAATTTTCAACTAAATTATTAAACGCTTTTAAAGCATTATTTGCAACGATTTTTGCTTCAATACAACGCGCAGCTGTTCTTCCAAGTGTACTAAATACAGCATTTAAAGGAAGTCCTGTTTCTTTTAAGAACTCATCTACTACAGGAACAACATTTTGATTACCTTTGGCATAATTTACAACGATATTTGCTAAAGGTCCTACTTGCATAGGGTTTCCTTCATAGCGTGGAGCTTTAATCCAACTATATTTACCCTTAGTATCAAACACTTTAGAATGAACATTATTTCCATGATGATCTACGCTTTCCCCATCTACAAGTCCTGTATAATTTGGATTTGTTTTGCCATCATAAGGATGTAAAGGTTCATTGTCTGCATACCAAGAATGAGTTGCCTCTTCAGTAATCTTATCTTCTTCTACTTCATAAACCTTGCTTAAATCTCCATTTTTGATAATACCACTTTCAAAAAGCCATTCATCTCTTCCGAGTTGGAATTCTTTAAAGGTGTAAAGATTATTTACCCCTATATCATTTAAAACACTTGCTTCATGTGCATAAGCTTTTCCTGCCATCACAAGATCAGGATAATACGCACGATTAACAAAGTCTTGTACTTCTTGGAATTTAACCATATATTCACCCATTCTTGCAGGATCAAGTAAATCCATAACGCAAGTTACACCACCAACAGTTAAGCTTTGTGGATGTGGATTTTTAGCTCCAAAAATCGCCATACATTGAGCAATGATTCTTTGAATTCTTAAACATTCTAAATAGTGAGAAAGAACGATTAAATTTTGCTCAGGACTTAAACGATAAGTTGGGTGACCATAGTACGCATTAGCAAAAGGTCCTAAATTTCCTTTATCTACAAAAGTTTTAAGTCTTTGTTGCACTTCAAGAAGTTTATCCGCACCTGTTGCATAAGGATTTGGAGTGTATTTAAAAGCTTCATCGCTTGCTTTTTTAACATCAGCACTTAAAGCACTTACCACATCAGCCCAATCAAGCCCATGAAGTTGATAAAAATGCACGATATGATCGTGTAAAAATAAAGCTGCATTCATTAAAGTTCTTGTTAAAAGCGCATTTAAAGGTGGAGTAATACCTAAAGCATTTTCAACAGCAACTATACCTGCTTTATAATGTGAAAAAGTACAAACTCCACAAATTCTTTGTGTCATAAAACCCGCATCTCTTGGATCACGCCCTTTTACTATGGTTTCAATACCACGCCACAAAGTAGAGCCCGCATAAGCTTCTTTTACCACATTGTTATCATCAACAACAACTTCAACTCTTAAATGCCCTTCAATTCTTGTAATAGGATCTACGATTATTTTTTGACTCATTTTTATTCCTTATCTTTTTGCATGGAAGATATAACTGCGTGTGCTGCTATAGCAACACCTGTAAGCGTAAGCACGCCTATACCGATTTTATCTGAAACACTATCCGCGCCCAAACCAAAAACAGTATCAAATTTACGACTAGCCATAGGTTCTTCAAAAGGCCCCATAGTATCCCAAAAATCAGGTTCAGAACAACCTATACAACCATGCCCTGCTTGGATAGGCCAAGAAGTATGCTGGTTAAATCTCTCTCTTGAACAGTTATTGAAAGTATAAGGCCCTTTACAACCTACTTTATAAAGACAAAAACCTTGTTTTGCTCCTTCATCTCCAAAAGAATGCACAAATTCACCCGCATCAAAATGTCCGCGTCTTTCACAAAGATCATGAATTCTTAAGCCATAAGCCCATTTTGGCCTATTATATACATCAAGTGCTGGTAACTCGCCAAATAATAAATAATGAAGCACATTACCCACTATATTTTTTTCACTTGGAGGACAGCCTGGAACATTGATCACAGTTTTGCTTGTTACTTTGCTTAAAGGCTGCGCATTACTAGGATTTGGTCTTGCTGCTTGGATTCCTCCAAAGCTAGAACAGGTTCCTATAGCAAAAATAGCCAAAGCATTTTCACTTGCCATTTTTGAAAGCTCATAGCCTGTTTTTCCATGTGCACCTATGGTTAAAAAATGCTCTGTATCACCCATAGGGATGCCACCTTCAACCATTAAAATGTATTTATTTTTATGTTTTTGAATGGCACTTTCTAAATTTTCTTCAGCTTGCCAACCTGCTGCAGCCATCACTGTTTCGTGATATTCTAAAGAAATATAATCAAAAATCAAACTATCAATCGTTGGAGTATCACTTCTTAACAAACTCTCACTACAGCCTGTACACTCAGCCATATGAAGCCACACAACAGGAAGTCTATCAGCAAGCTCAGCAGCTTTTGCTACCATAGGAGTAAAACTCGCTGGTAAAGCCAAAAATGCCGTCATAGCACCTGCCCATTTCATAAAATCCCTTCTAGAAAAACCTGACTTTTCTAATGCTTTTGCAATGCTATCATTGTCTTTTAAAGAAGGAAGCTTTTCAAGAGCCGATAAACGCGACTCTATTTGATGATAATCAATCATTATATTTCCTTTATAACATGAAATTTATTCTCTATAATAATAAAATAAAGGAAGTTAAAATAAAATTAAAAACTTACTCTCATAAGCAAATATTAGTATCAATCTTAATTAAAGTTTAATCATAAGCCTTTTTTGAGTTTGCGAATCAAAAATCTCGCAGGGTGAATAGCGTGGATATATTTTTTTTCTAAACACAAGGGTTCATTATTTATCAATGCACACAAATACCTTGCCGCTAAAACACTTGTGCTAAAACCCCTTGATCCATGAGCAAAATTAAAATACAAATTACAAGACATTTTAGCTGGTTTTTGCTCCTTGTTTTTTGTCCATAATAAAGCTTTATATTCTTCTTTATAAAACACTTCATCATAAGCATTTCCGACTATCATAAAGCGATCACTCGAATAAGATCTAAAACCTACCTTAGAACCTATAATTTCTAATTTTGTATTTTTATCTATAAATTCGGCTATATTTTCTATATTTTGTTTATCATCTTCTTCTTTTGATTCTAAGCTTGTATCAAGTCTATCATAACTTGCTCCAATCACTTGCAAATCACCTTTTATAGGACAAATATAAGCCTTAGAAGATAAAGGAAATGGAGAGTCTAAAAAAGGTTTTAGATGTGTAACTTGACCTCTTACTTTACTTAATTTCATCTCATCATAAAAAACAAAATCTTTTGTATCTGCGCCCATAGCATAAATCAAAACCGCATAATCACTTTTAACAATATTATTTTTAAATTTTAAAGCAAAACACTCATTTTCAAATTTATAAGCTTGAAATTCATGATTAAAATATATACAAGCTTTACTTTTTTCAAAAAGATTTTTAACCAAATTTTTTGGAAAAATCACTCCACCATCTTCTAAAAAAGCTTGATTTTTTGAAATTTTAAGCAAAACATTTTCTCTTTGTGTGTCAAATCTTTCTTGCATCAAATCATTATGTGCAAACTCGACTACACCCTTAAATTCTAAATCTAAAATTTGTCTATAAAAACGACTTGCCTCTATAAAAGAAAGCTCTGAAAACTCCCCTAAATTTACCTTAGGCTTTAAGATTAAAGAGCTTAAAATTCCACTTTCATTTCCGCTTGCACCCTTGCCTAATTCTAAATGTTTTTCAAAAACATCTATTTCAAAACCCCTTAAACTAAGCTCATAAGCTAAAACAGCACTTGATATACCTGCACCAATAATAGCTACTTTTTTATTTTTTAAAGATGAAAATGTTCTTGAAAAATACGCTTCTTTATCTTTAAACTCAAGTTCATTTTCCAAATAAGCTTTAATCATTTCTCTTTTTCTAAAACCTTTGGTTTTTTCTACTCTAAAGCCATATTTTTTTAAATTTTTTTGTAAAAAACTTGCCGAAGAAAAGGTGCAAATTTGTGCATTTTTTTTAGAAAGTCTTGCCACTTCAAAAATTAATTTTTCATCAAACATTTGCGAGTTTTTATTTGGAGAAAATCCATCTAAATACCAAACATCAGCTTTAAAATCTAATTCTTTTAAAATAGCAATATCTTCAAAAACAAGATCTAAAAAACAATCTTCAAAATAAAAACGATAAATTCCTTCTTTAGCTTTAGGATAAAATTTTAAAAATTGCTCTAAAAGCTCTTTAAACTCTTCATAAAATCCTAGTTTTTGATAAATTTCTCTTAATTGTTCTTTTTCGATATAAAAAGCTTCTATACTGATATAAAAAAGTTTTTTGGGACGCTTAGAAGGAGTGGTTTCTAAAAAGCGTTTCAAAGTAAGAAAAAAATTTAAACCTATACCAAAACCACTCTCTGCGATAATGAAATTTTCTTGATTTTTCCATTCAAAAGAATGAGTGTAAACAAATTTGCTTTCATTTAAGCCATCTTTGGAATTAAAATAAAAATCATCAAAATCCAAAGAAAAAGGAGTATTATCCTTAAAAATTAGCTTAGCTTTTTTCATCGGTTGTTATAAAAATAACTCTCAACTCCATCAGCAATACCCTTAACCAATAAATCTTGAAAAGCTTTATTGGCGATTCTTTTACCTTCATTTGGATGTGTGATATAGCCAATTTCAATCAAAATTGCAGGCATTTGCGCACCCACTAAAACCCAAAAAGGTGCTTCTCTTACACCGCCGTCTACAATTTTATACTTTTTGCGTGTTTGAGTGAGTATATTTTTTTGTACATCAATGGCTAGTTTATTTGAAGCAACGATTTTTTCACGATTTAAGAAATTTAAAATACTTTGTTTTGAGAAATAATTAATCTCTTCAAAATCCCCTTGATTTTCTTTTTCTGCTGCTTTTTTACTTCTTTCGCTTCTTGCAGGACTTAAAAAGAAAGTTTCCACGCCTTCGCTACTTTTAGCCTTGGCAGCATTGGGTGCTGCATTAGCATGTATAGAGATAAACAAATCCGCTCTTTTATCATTAGCATATTTAGTTCTATCGCGAAGATTGATAAATTTATCCGAACTTCTAGTGTAAAGCACTTTATAACCGCGTTTTTTAAGTTCATTTCCAAGTTTTAAAGCCGCGCTTAAAACTATATCTTTTTCTTTTAAACTTCCTTTTTTATCACTTAGAGCACCGCTATCTTTTCCACCATGCCCCGCATCGATAACTATAAGTTTTCCTGATTTGTATCTCGTACTTAAGGTTTTATTAAAACTTTGAGTTGCTTTTTTATCTACATTTTGACTTGAAGTTTGCGCATGAAAACCTAAAGTGAGATTTTTATTATCCAATTTTTTTAAAAGTTTAAATTCTTTAGGAGCACTCAAAACCACACGAACAATTTTTGGATTATATTGCGTAACGACAATTGTATTTTGTCCAAAGGTAAAGCTTTTTCTATTACCTTCTAACACACCTTTAAAACTTACAACATACCGGAATTTTTGATCTTTGGTTTCAAATATTGCTATTTCTTTTTCATCCAAATCATCGCTCAAATTTAACACCACAGCGTTAGAAATTTTATCCACATCTAAAACATATAAAGGTCCTTGATCTTCTTTTTCGTTATTGGTTTTTTTATCTTGTTTTTTTATTTCTAAAACTTTGGTTTTAATTTCTGTTTTTTGATCTTGCTTTTTCTCTGAAATTTTACTAACTTGCTCAGTCTTTTTTTGGCTAGTAATTTCTTTTGAAAAAATTATTTTTTCTTCTTTAAAAGATATATCAATAGGAATTTTTTCTTTAGCATAAACCACTATGCGTATGGTTTTGGGATTAAATTGTGAAATCACTAAACGATAGTCATCAAATTTAAACTCTTTTTTACCTCCTTCTAAAACCCCATCAAAATCACTAATAAAACGATAGTTTCCTTTTTCATCTAAAGCAAAACTTTTTAATTGATTCTTATCTAAATTTGCATTTAATTCAAGCTCTACACCTTGGCTTGTTTTACTTGACTTTAAAACGTAAATTTTATCATCACTTTTTGTTTTAGAAACGATACTACTCTTTGGCTCTTGTGAAGTTTTAAAATCTATTTTTTCTATATTTTTTATTTGTTCATTAGGTGATTTTTTTTCACTTTTTTGAACTGTTTTTACAGGTTTAAAAGTTGACTTTTCAGTATCTTGAGAAATATTTTGAACCTTAATATCTTTAATAACAGCCTTTCTTAAAGCATTGATACTTGCTTCGCTTATACCACTTTCTTTTAACTCATTAGCATATGACTTGTCGTCTAAATTTAAAGTATTTGAACTGATGATCAATCTTTTTAAGATTTCAATTTTAGTTTTTTCATCTTCATTGATAACACTTTGTATATAAAGGCTTTTTAGCTGATGATGAAATTTTACTTGCACTTCGCTTTTAGAACCGATAAAATTTTTATCGAAATTTGCAAGTTCATTTTCATAAGCTCCAAAAAGAGTTGTGAAAACAAATACTAAAAATACAAAAATTTTAGCCATTATTCACCATTAACCAATTTTTCCATAAGTTCTTTAACGCTGATAAGTTTATCTAAACGATATCCATTTGCACCTGTAAAGAAAAGTCCTGTTTCTTTTTTACCTGACCATGCATCAAAAAGCCTATCTGCTATACAATACCCTACTTTAGTCGCCTCTTTTCCGCGTCCACAAGGTGCTACACAATTGCTTATACAATTGATCTTTGGACCCATTCTTTTATCTACCAAATTTAAAAGATTGGTTCTAACTCCACGAGCAGGATAGCCCACAGGAGATTTAATAAGCTCTATATCTTCTTCTTTAGAAGCTAGTAAAACGCTTTTAAACTCTTCACTTGCATCACATTCAAAAGTTCCTATGAAACGCGTCCCCATTTGAACACCACTAGCTCCTAAAGAAATAGCGTTTTCTATATCTTTTTTATCCCAAATTCCACCTGCGGCAATCACAGGAAAAGATCCCCAATTTTTAGCCTCTTCTACCACAGGAGCGATTAATTTTTCTAGCTGATAATTTGGATCTAAGCACTGCTCATAAGTAAAACCTTGATGACCTCCACTTTTTGGCCCTTCTAAAACCACTGCATCAGGTAGGCGGTTGTAACGGCTTTGCCATCTTTTGCAAATAATTTTTAAAGCCTTTGCAGATGAAATAATAGGCACTAAAGCCACATCAGGAAAATCTACAGTAAATTCAGGTAAATTTGTAGGAAGTCCAGCGCCTGAAACAATCACATTAAAACCAACCTCACAAGCATCGCGTGCTATTCTTGCATAATCATTACTTGCACATAAGATATTACACCCCAAAGGCGCATCGCCACAAACTTTTCTTGCATTATTAATTAAAGCTTGCAAACCCTTGCGTGAGTAAAAATTTTCACTTCCATAAGGCTTAGCGTTTAATTCTTTACTCGCATACTTTCTTTCTTCATAATATCCTGTTCCCACAGAAGAAATGATCCCAAGTCCACCATTTAAAGAAACTGCAGAAGCTAATCTATCCCAGCTTATGCCTAGTCCCATTCCCCCTTGAAAAATGGGATATTTTATAGTATGTTTTCCTATTTGTAAGGGTCGTAAATTCATTCTTTTACCTTTAATTTTGCAAATTTTCTTTTACCTATTTGTAAGATGTATTCTCCTTGTTCTAAATGCATTTGCTCGTCGCTAACTTTTTGAGAATTTACACTTACTGCATTAGCGATAATGCTTCTTCTTGCCGCAGAAGTAGAACTTTCCAAACCACATTCAACCAAAGCCTTAGCAAGCCAAATTTTTCCTTGTATTTCAAACTCAGCCATATCACTTGGTAAAGCATTTTGAGAATGAATTCTATCAAATTCAGACTTAGCATTATTAGCCTCTTCTTTGGAGTGAAAACGCTCCGTAATCTCTAAAGCTAAATTTTCTTTAGCTTTTTTAGGATGTAAATTACCTTGTTCTATATCTTTTTTTATTTGCGCGATTTCTTCTAGGCTTTTTTGACTTAAAAGTTCATAATATCTAAACATCAATTCATCGCTAATACTTAAAATTTTAGCATACATATCATTAGCTTTTTCTGTAACACCAATGTAATTATTTAAACTCTTACTCATTTTGTTTACACCATCTAAACCTTCGAGTAAAGGCATCATAATCACAGCTTGTTCTTTTCCTATATTATAAACTCTTTGAAGCTGTCTTCCCATTAAAAGATTAAATTTTTGATCCGTTCCGCCCATTTCAATATCACTTTTTAAAGCCACGCTATCATATCCTTGAAGTAAAGGATATAAAAACTCGCAAATCGAAATAGGACTTTGCTCTTTAAATCTCTTGGTAAAATCGTCACGCTCAAGCATTCTAGCTACACTAAAAGTTGAAGTAAGCTCTACTATACCCGCGGCTCCAAGTTCATTAAGCCAAGTAGAATTAAACTTAATCTGTGTTTTTTCTTTATCCAAAACCTTAAAAACCTGTGTTTCATACGTTTTAGCGTTGATTAAAACTTGCTCTTTATCCAGCTTTTTACGCGTTGCACTTTTTCCACTTGGATCACCAATTTGTCCCGTAAAATCTCCAATCAAAAACTGCACAATAGCCCCATGTTTTTGCAAAAAAGCCATTTTTGTTAAAACCACGCTATGACCTAAATGTAAATCAGGTGCTGTAGGATCAAATCCTGCCTTTATAAAGAAATTTTCACCCTTTTCATAATAATTTTTAATTAATTTTTCTATTCTTTCTTCATCAATAAGCTCTGCACAGCCACGCTTAACTTCTGCTAATATTTTTTTTATATCCATAATAAACCTTTTTAACCTTCTTTATAAGCATCATTTAAAGATGTAAAATCTAAAATCTTACAACGAGATTTTAACCTATCCTTGACACTATCTGGGTTGATATTATCAGGAATTTCCATTGTAATCTCAAAATAATCTACCGCCGAATTTAAATCACTTGATAAATTAATTGTTAATAGATTTATCTGCATTTTAGCTAAAAATGCTAAAAATTCCGCTAAAACACCTTTTTTATTTTCCAAAGAAAAAATCAATTTATAAGATTTAGGGATGTTAGAATCCCATTTTATAAATACCATATCTTGATTATTATCTATCATTTTATCAGCTCTATCGCAAAGCTTATGATGGACAATAGCGTTACCACCTTTAACAAAAGCTAAAACAGCATCACCTCTTTTTGGATGGCAACAAAAATCAAAATCCACATTAGCAATTTTATGGTTACAATATAGAGTAAAATTTCCTATTTTTTGTTCTTTAATTTCATATTTATCAAACCAATATGACTTCTTGGCGTATTTTTTAAGACCATTGACTATATCTTTCAAATAAGCACTATCTGTTGCTACTTGTCTAATACGTCTGACTAAATTTTCTTTTTCTATCCAAGCTTCAATTCTGTTTTTATCAACTCCAAAAATAAAACTTAATATATTAATAGAACTTGCTAGATTAATCTCTCTGATTTTTTGCTTACAAAATTCCCTTATACTTGCTTTTGCTTTTCCTGTTTTAACACTATCTATCCAAGAACAGCGATAAAATTTATCATTGCTAGTAACCACTCGCACAATATCGCCATTTTTAAGCTCAGTTAACAAAGGCACTTTAATACGATTTACATAAGCACTTTTTGCATGAAGCCCTACTTTGGTATGCACTTCATAAGCAAAATCAAGAACCGTTGCACCACGAGGCAAAGTGAAAATTTCTCCCTTAGGAGAATAAACTGCAACATCTTCAACATAAAGACTATCTTTAGCATATTCATAAAGTTCAATAGCATTATAATCTTCTGCATTTTCAAGATTGTTTATACTTTGCATTGAAATATCTGTAAGCCAATCAAGACGAGGTGCAACCACGCTGCCATCTTCTTTATATTTCCAATGCGCTGCTATACCAAATTCCGCAATTTTATGCATATCAAAAGTTCGAATTTGTGCTTCTATAATACTTTTAGCATCAAAAAGTGTGGTATGTATGGTTTGATAACCATTTTGTTTAGGCAAGGCTATATAATCCTTAAAACGCGAAACCAAGGGATTAAAATGTGTATGTAAAATTCCCAAAGCTAAGTAACAATCACTTATTTTTTCAACCAAAATTCTTACCCCAAGCAAATCAAGAACTTCTTCAATACCAATGCCTTTTCTTTGCATTTTAAGATAAATAGAATAGCTATGTTTAATGCGTTTTTGAATTTCAAAACTACCTTGTCTAAAGCCATTGCTCAAAAATAAAAGTTCGATTTTGGAAATAAATTCATTTAAACCTAATTGCATTTCTTGATTATTGGAGTTGATATAATTGTCAATAAGCTTATACTCATCTGGCATAAGATATTTAAAACTAAGATCTTCCAAATAATTTTTTATGCTTGAAATACCGAGTCTATGGGCTATTGGAGCATATACAACTAAAGTTTCTTCGCTGATTCTTTTTTGCTTATCTTCTCTTAGAATATCAAGAGTAAGCATATTATGCAGCCTATCACATAACTTCACAATCAAAACCCCAACATCTTCAATGCTTGCTAAAAGCATATTTCTGAAAGTCAAGGCTGATTTAGTTAAACTTTTTTTAGATTTTGATGAAATGAGATTATCTTCTCTAATTTCTATAATTTTAGTAAGTCCTAAAACAAGTTTTAAAACCTCAGAACCAAACTGCTCTCTAAGTTCTTCTTCAGTGCAGTTTGTATCTTCAATCACATCATGCAATAAAGCAGCTAAAATATTGCTTTTATTTTCACTTAAAAATCCAACCAGTGTTGCCACTAAAATAGGATGTACCGCATAAGGCTCTCCACTTTTTCTAAACTGCCCTTCATGGCAAAATATACAGTAATCTACCGCTTTTTCAAGAATGGCATCATGGCCACAAATTTCGAAAAGCAAAGCCTTAGCAGCTTCTAAATCTTTACAATTTTTTACATTATCGATTAATTGTTCAAGCAATAATTCTTCATCGATTGGTTTCAACTAAACCCTCTAAAGTGATTTTATTTTCTGCAATTTCATATAAAGCTATATCTGCAAGTTTATTTTTATTTTTATCAAAGTCTACCAAAGGGGTTGCTCCATTTGCCAATTGTTCCGCTCTTTTTGCTACCACTAAAGAAAGGCGATATCTATCATTACCCATTTTTTCCAAAGCTTTTGCCGCTACTTCTTCTATTCTTTTATCCATAATTTTCTCCTTAATTATTTTTAACGATTGAACAAAGGCTAGTATCGCCTTGTATAATTTTAAGTAAATTACCCTCTTCAAACATATTACAAACCACAATAGGAAGTTTGTTATCTTTAGCTAAAGCTATAGCTGTATCATCCATCACTTTAATATTATCTTGCATAGCCTCATCATAACTTAAAGTATTTAAAAATACTGCATCATCAAATTGTTTTGGATCTTTATCATAAACTCCATTAACTTTTGTAGCTTTTATTACCATATCTGCATCAATTTCCACAGCTCTTAAAATAGCTGTTGTATCTGTAGTAAAATAAGGGTTTCCAGTACCTGCGGCAAAAACCACAACACGACCCTTTTCTAAGTGTCTTTGCGCTCTTCTCATAATATAAGTTTCACAAAATGCTTCCATCTGAATGGCGCTTTGAACCCTAACTTCAAGTCCAGAGCTTTCTAAAGCTTCTTGTATAGCAATAGCATTAATAACCGTAGCAAGCATTCCCATATGATCTCCACTTGTCCTTTTAATCAATCCGCCCTTAGCAGCACTTACTCCGCGAATAATATTACCACCGCCTATAACTATGCCTACTTCTATTTGATTTTTTATAAGTTCTTTAATCTCTGAAGCTATGAATTTTAAAATAGAATTTTCTATACCAAAGCCATTTTCACCTGCTAAAGCCTCTCCTGAAAATTTTACTAAAACTCTTTTTCTCTCTTGCATTATTTCTCCTTATTTAACTTGAAATTATATTTTAAATTCCATTAAATTTAGCTAATTTAAGCTAATGAGTTCCAAAGGATTGATATGAAAATTTTTTTGAGTTACTTCAAAAGTAAGATCATTTTTTATTCTACCCACTACGGCACCTTTTTTAATATTCTTACCAACTTTAATATTAGGAGCAATCTTATCTAAATGTGCGTATATTGTATGTATGCCATTATCATGTTCAACAATAACAACTCGAGCTAACATACTAGTATCTTTGGCAAAAACTATTTTTCCATCTAGCACATTTTTAACAACTGCATCGCTTTTATTGCTTCTTAAAACTACATTCTCGTTAAAAATTTTAAGATTGTAAACAGGATCAACATAATTTCCAAATTTTTGCTTCACAGTAAAAGAATCCAATGGAGCTATGGTTTTTTTTCCTGTGTAACGCTTGACTGAACTTCCTTGATAGCTTGAACCTAATTGTCTTATTTTTTGATTATTTTTTACTATTTTAGTATCATTTTTGTTTGAATTTGCATCTTCTTTATCATTAATAATTTTTAATTGATTTAATGTTTTTCTAAGCTCTTCTTGCTGAGCTTGCAAATCATCGAGTTTTTTTGCATATATAGCTCGATCTGTTTTTTGTTTATTAATTTCGCTAATTTGTTTTTGTTTTAAACTTTGAAGCTTGGCTAATTGAGCGTTGTAATCCTTAAGACTATCATTGATTTTCTTAATCTGAGCTTGTTTATCATCAATAAGCCTGCTTACTCCCTCATAATCTTTAGAAATTTTAAAAATTTCTTCATTTAAAACTTTGTTTAAACTTCCTAAAATTTCAAAAGCCATAAAACTTTCTTCACTTTCAATATAGCCTTGAGGGATAGGTAAATCATAAGCAAAATCTTTGGCCATTAAAGATATAAGCTTACCTTCCATATTTGATTTACTTTTAAGCAAATCTTCATTTTGGCTTGTAAGGGTGTTTAACTCTTGATTTTGAGTCTTAGCGCTTGCTTCAAGCTTAGAAGTTTGTGAATTTAAGCCTTCAATTTGTAAGCTTAAGTCTTTCAAACTTTTTTCACCATTTAAAATATCACTAGCCAAATCTTCAAGTTTTTTGTTTAGCTGTTCTTGTATACGTTTATTTTCTTCTAAACTTTTTGTTTTTTCATTTATAGCATTTGCTAAACTTATATCAACAAATAAAAAAAAACAAAAAAAGATAAGAATATTTTTTCTCATCTTTTAACCTTAAACATAACTGTATTTACACACAACAAGCAAATAAACAAAGTAGCTAAAAAAATTAAAGTCAAATGTAAAATAAAATTAATAGGTGGAAAAATAATATCTACAGCCTTTAAGCTTTCTTGGATAATAGAAAGATCAAAAATTTGGGTAAAAAAGGCAAGCAAAATAATAAAAGCAATAAAACAATCAACCACAACTACCTTATAAAGCATAAAAGATCTAAACCAAAACGGGGCTCCAAATAAACACATAATTTCAATACGATCGGTATGTTCATAAAGCCAAATTCTCATCTGTTTTAAAAACAAAACAAAGGCAAGTAAAATAATGATAAATAAAAATAACCAAAAAACAAATTTCATCAAAATAAGCAAGGAATATATCTTATCATGGGTTTTGGAAAAAGTTTCAACCTTGCTAACACCTACAATATTTAAAAGTTGATTTTTAATCGAATTTAGTTCATTTTGATCGGGCAAAGAATTTAATTTTAAAGTATAAAATTTTGGCAGAGAATCTTTTAAAACTTTCAAATTTTTTTCAGAAACATCATTTTTCAAACGATCGATTAAATCCTTAGGATCTAAAGATTCAAGTCCAGCAAAAAATGGCACTTTTATTTTTACTACATTCTGATCAAGTTCAGTTTTGCTGACAACTATAATATTATAATCTTTATTAACAAGTTCTTCATAATGCTTCAAAGTTGCATTTGTAATCAAAATAAACTCAAAAGCAAACATCATAAACAATAAAGATAAAATTAAAGATAAATGTGTTTTAAAAAATTTCATTCATTTTTCCATTTTCTATATTAAAACGACGATAATCCACTCTTAAATTGCTAGGAATTCTATGCGTTACCACTATAACACAAGTTCCTAAAAGTTCTCTAGCGGACTTTAAAAGAGTCCATATAATATCAGAAGAATACTCGTCCAAATTTCCCGTTGGCTCATCGCAAAGCAAAAGCTTTGGATTATGAGCTAAAGCCCTAGCCATAGCGACGCGTTGTTGCTCACCACCACTAAGTTGATTAGGCAATTTATCTGCTTTAAAAGTTAAATTTACATGCTTTAAAAGCTTAGCAGCTTGATCATGGCATACTTTTTTACTATAACCTTTAATCATTAAAGGCAACATAACATTTTTTTCAACACTATATTCTTGTACAAGTTTATAATCTTGAAAAATAATCCCTATTCTTTGACGCAATTTTAAAAGTTCTAAATTTCCAATTTTATTCATCAAAGATCCACATACTTCAAGCTTGCCAGAAATAGGTTCTAAATCCCCATAAAAAGACTTTAAAAGCGTACTCTTACCACTCCCACTTTTACCAGTAATAAAAACAAAATCATCATCCTTAAAAGCAAAACTCGCTTCTTTAATAACTAGTTCATCATAACCTAAAGTAAGTTTATTTGCTTGGATTAAATTAGGCATCCTTTTTCCTTAATTTCCCTTTTTAAATTTTTAAATTATGCTTTATTTTTGCTTAATTTTCAAGAAAAATTATATTTTAAACTGAACTTTTAAAATTTCTTTTAATTCATTTACCGCTTTAATATTTTCTTGAATTTTAAATGGTTCTTTAAAAGCAAAATCAATCGTTTTATCAAGATGCAAATAACAATGTTCAGGCTTATTAAAAGCTCCAAAAGCAACCTTTAAAAGCAAATTATCATCTTGTTTGTAGATACTTTCAAAATGCAAGAAAAAATCATCTTTTTTTATAGTAATATTTTTAAAGTTCTGTTCTATTTTTTTCAAATCCTCTCTAGAAAATTCAACTGATGAGAGATTAAATTCATTTAACTCATAATTTTTACAGTCTTGGTTAAAATTCCACACCCAAAGATCATATATATTTTTTTCTTGCTTTTTCCATCTATCTTCATATTTGCTTGAAATTTCTAAATTTTCATTTTTTCTAAGACTAAATTTTGGCGCAGGAAAAGTCAGAAATTGCTCTAAAGTAAAATTAAAATACTCAAAACTATCTGTTCTAAGCTCAAAACGACCATTTTGAACTAAAACCCTAGCACATTCTTTGCAGAAATCCTTCCCAATAACTCGCCTATGAGGCTTTTTGTCCCAAGGAACAGGAAAATGTAAAAAAATCTTTTCAACTGATTTTGATTTTAATACACTCAATAACAATCTCGCATCACTTTGGATTAGCAAAATATTATTTACATTTTGAGCCTTAGCAAGTTTAGCTACTTGAGTTAAAGCTGGATTGTAAATTTCCACCCCTAAAATTAAAACATTCGGATTTTCTTTTGCTTGATAAAGCAAATGTCTTCCTGATCCAAAGCCTATTTCTATATAAATTTTACCTTGAAGTCTAGATAAAAGTTCATCAAAGCTATCAACGATAAATGGTGTTTTTTCAATTAAAGCATTGTTTTTAAGTCCAAAAGCTTCATTGATAATATCCTCACAAAAACCTTCTTTAAAGATTTTTAAAGCTTTT
Organism: Campylobacter sp. BCW_6466; assembly: GCF_001762835.1. NCBI lineage: Bacteria > Pseudomonadati > Campylobacterota > Epsilonproteobacteria > Campylobacterales > Campylobacteraceae > Campylobacter > Campylobacter sp. BCW_6466. Next base: position 40,768 of record NZ_MJXO01000075.1, on the reverse strand, counting down.
TGTAAATAACCTATTTTAGAAGGTTTTGTATGTTTATCGCCTTTAATCACAAAACCATTTTGTGCTTTTTTAATCTGCAGAAAAAAACTCTCTTCTTGAACCTTTGTATAAATAAGACTAACATTATCATTCTTAGCAAGCCAAAGAAATTCAACATTATCCTTGCTATAAGGCAGATTTATTTCTTTGATCTTTTTGCTTCTAAAATTTGGCACTACTGAGCCGCCTTAACTTTGCTTGAAGGTTCTGAACGAAGTCCAGCCGAATCAATAGCAATAACTTCATAACTATATTCCACCCCTGGTAAAGCTTTTACATCTTTTAATCGCTTTTCTTTAATGCCTTTAAAAACTGCATTTTGCTCTCCACCATAGCGTCTTACTTCATATTCAACAGCTCTAGTATCATTATCACTCCATTCTAAATTTATCCCTTCGCTTGTGCTTTGAGCCAAAATAATACTAGGAGCCAAAGGATTATCTAAAGTTCTACCCTCTACACCATCTTTTGGCATAGGACTTTCAAGACCATCTTTATCCACTATTGTTACTTTATAATACTTGCTTTTACCTGCTCCTTCTACTATATCCTCATAAGAATTTTTATCAGTCTTTGCCAAAACACTAAAAGGAAGGAAGCTTGAGCTCGTAGAATAAACTTTATAATAAGAAAAATCTTCATACGTAGGAGCATCCCAAGTTAAAATGATTTTATTAGAACCATCTGTGCTAGCACTTAAATGCTCAACTTGAGGGGGTAAAGCCTTGCTTGTAGAACTTACAACTTGACTTGGCTCACTCTTTATCCCATTAAAACTCACAGCAATAATTCTATAACTTGAATTTTCATTAGGTTTTAAATCACTATCGATGTATTCAGCGTTTAAGCGATTTTTTACTTCTGCAATTTTTTTAAATTCTTTATCATCACCTTTAGTTCTTTCAATAATATAAGAATCAACCCTAAAATCAGGATGCGGACGCCAAATAAGTTTAATACGATTAGGCAAATTGGTCACAGCTTGAATAAAAGGAACAGCTTCAAGTCTTGGAGCTGTGCTCACTTCTATAACCTTGCCATCTTCTGAAATTTGTCCTTGCTCATTAAAGCTTTTCATCATATAACGATACTTAGTACCAGGCTCTAATTTAGTATCTACATAATGAGTTTGAAACTTATCTTTAATAGTGCCTACAAGTTTAAAATCAGGATTTTCATCACTAGAACGATACAAATAAAATCCTTTGATATTTTCATTATATAAAGGCTCCCATTCAAAAGCAATATTACTCATATCACCAAGACTTTTTAAACTTTCAACCTTTGGTAAGCTTTCATTTACGGCAGGCTCTTTACTTGAAGCTAGCGAATTCATTTGCGAAACACTACAAGCGCTAAGCAAAAGAGTTAAAAAACTCAAGTAAAAACTCAAGCGAAATCTTTTCATCATTCTCTCCTAAATTAATTTGTTCAAACATAATGTTTTTAAAATCTTCCATCAAAGGTGCTTTAACAAAAATTTGCTCTTTAGTTTTTGGATGGATAAAATACAAAAAATAGGCATGCAACATTATCCTACAATCATACTTACCCTTATAACCATACAAACTATCGCCCAAAATATGGCGATTTAAACTAGCCAAATGCGCTCTAATTTGATGAGTTCTTCCTGTAAAAAGCTTAGCAGCCATCAGAGTTAAATTTTCAGTTTTTACTACATTTATGAAAGCTGATTTTGCATTTTTACTGAATTTATTTTCCTTATCTATGGCTATTTTTTTAATAGCATTAGAAGGCGAACGCATTAAAAATTTTTCTACTATAATTTTATCTTCTTTTAGTGGCAAATCAATTAACGCAAGATAAATTCTTCCCATGCTTTTATCTGCAAGCTGTTCGCTTAATCTTTGGTGGGTGAAATTATTTTTCGCTATTAGTATAGCCCCACTTGTATCTTTATCTAATCTATGAACAAGACCAGCTCTTATCTCTCCTCCTAAATTTGATAAAGTATATTTTTTTTCTATCAACCAATCCACCAAAGTGGCATTTTTAACACTACTTGCTCCATGAACGACTAAATTTGAAGGTTTATTTAAAACAAGCAAATCTTCATCTTCGTATAACACATCAATATCAAAATCCACTTCAAACTGAGGTTTTATCTCATCGTAAAGCTTTAAACTTACAATAGAAATAATATCACCATTTTTAAGCTTAAATGAATTTTTATCTTGAATTTTATAATTAACCTGTACGCAATCTTTTTCTATAAGTAAAGCAACTTGATTGCGACTTTGGTTTAATTTTTTAGCCAAAAACACATCAAGCCTTGAATTTTCATCTACTAAAAAAGTTTGCATTTTTTCCTTGGAGGTTTTGATAAATTTAAAATTTTAGTTTATAATTATAGCTTTATATTACTAACTGAAGGCAAATTTTGTTTAGATTAGATAGAAGAATTTTAACTCATTTTGACTATATGCAACCCATTTTATTTTTACCCATAATTCTTATTTCATTTTTCTTGATCTTTGAAGCTAATCCTTTTTTAGCAGAAAAACAGTTTGTTTATGCCTGTGTGGGATTGTTTGCTTTTATGGTTTTTTTCTTCTTTCCTATAAGGAAATTTATTTGGATTATTCCTGTTGCTTATTGGATTAATATTTTTTTATTGCTAAGCGTAGATATTTTTGGGGTTGAAAAATTAGGTGCTAAAAGATGGCTTGAAATTCCTTTTACTCACTTTACTATACAACCTTCTGAAATTTTTAAACCTAGTTTTATTTTAATGCTTGCCTATCTTATTTATCAAAATCCTCCTCCAAAAAATGGATACAAACTTAAACAATTCATCAAACTTAGCTTTTACATCATCTTGCCTTTTTTGCTAATTGCAAAAGAACCTGATTTAGGAAGTGCTATGGTTTTACTACTTGTTGGTTTTGGAGTGCTTTTTATCATGGGAGTTCATTATAAAATTTGGTTAAGTATTGTTATAGCTATAAGTGTTAGCTCTCCTATTATTTATACACATCTTTTAAAACCCTACCAAAAGCAAAGAATTCATGATTTTATTTCAGAAAAACCAAGTTATCAAGTAGCCCAATCAATGATAGCTATTGGAAATGGTGGTTTAACTGGAAAATCTCAAGATGAAGCTACGCAAACTCATTTTAAATTTTTACCTATTTCAACTAGTGATTTTATTTTCGCTTATATGATAGAAAGATTTGGATTTATTGGGGGATTGACATTAATTATATTTTATATTTTACTTATTTTTCATCTACTTAGTTTAAATTATAAACTTAAAGATGATTATTTTACTAGAGTTGCTATTAATTGTGTTGCATTATTTATTTTTATTTATGCGGCAGTAAATATCTCAATGACTATAGGTTTTGCACCAGTAGTTGGGATCCCTTTGCCTTTTTTTAGTTATGGTGGAAGTTCTTTTACTATTTTTATGATTTTTTTTGGAATTTTACAGCATTTAATCACTTTTAGATATTTTTGGATGGATATAAAGGCTAAATAAAATATTTTTAAGCATTAATAAGATATAATTTTATCTTTTAATTCAACTTAGGCGGATTTATAGCTCAGTTGGTTAGAGCAACCGGCTCATAACCGGTTGGTCGCAGGTTCGAGTCCTGCTAAATCCACCATTCTGTTATAAGCTATAGACTCTCTCTTTAAAATAATAATTTTTAGCTCTTTAAATATTTCAATCTTAAATAAAAAGTATGTGATGTGATTTTTTGAAAGATAAAGTGGTGGTTAGAGGCAGAATCGAACTGCCGACACGCAGATTTTCAGTCTGCTGCTCTACCGACTGAGCTATCCAACCACTTAGTTTGATGAAAGTAAAAATGTAATTATATCTTTTTTTCTTTAATTTAAGTTTAAATGCAAAAATGAAATTTTATTTCCCTTAAAGTTTTAATAAGATAGAATACCCGCTTTAGATCATTATCAAATGGAAATTTTTTGAAACAATTTGGACTAGATAGACGAACTTTTAAAATTTTACTAGCTGGTTATATTATTATTGCATTGTTTGGGGCTTTATTGCTACATTCAAGCTGGGCACATACAACTCCTATTGATTTTTTAGATGCCTTTTTTACAAGCACATCTGCTGTTAGTATGACAGGATTAGCAGTTAAGAACACTGCGGTTGATTTTACCTTAGCAGGTCAAATTATTATCTTAGCTTTGGTGCAAATTGGAGGCTTGGGATATATGGGTATAGGTTTGTTTGTTTATATACTCATACGCAAAAAAGTTGGTTTTAGTGCAAGAAATTTACTAAAAGAGTCTTTATTTTATCCATCAATGGATGGTTTATTTAAATTTTTTAAAAAGGTTTTACTGTTCATTTTTACTATAGAATTGATAGGTGCTATACTTCTTACCATGCGTTTTGCCCTTGAAATGAATTTTAAGAAAGCTTTATGGTTTGGAATTTTTCATTCTATTAGCGCTTTTAATAATTCTGGGTTTACCATATTTGAACATGGACTTATAGCTTACAAACATGATATAGCAATTAATCTTATTATCACTTCTTTGATTATTATTGGAGGGCTTGGATATTTTGTTTTGGTTGAATTATACTTTTTTCAAAGAAAAAAATTGCAAAATTTAAGCCTACATACAAAAATGGTTGTTGTTGCAAGTATTTTTCTTATTTTCTCTTCAACGCTTATTATTTTTGCTTTTGAATACTCAAATCCTCAAACTATAGGACATTTTTCATTTTTTGATAAAATTTTAAGCTCATATTTTATCGCTATTAATTACCGCACAGCAGGATTTAACACCTTAGATATGGGACATTTGCATGATGCGAGCTTATTTTTTGGATCATTGTTTATGGTTATTGGTGGTGCACCAGGAGGAACAGCTGGGGGTATGAAAGTAACAACTGTAATGGTTTTATTACTCTATGCTTATTGGAGTATCCGAGATGGAAGAGTTAGAATTTTTGGACATGAAATTCCAAGAGAAACTATATCTAAAGCTTTTATTATAGCTGTAGGTTCAGCTGTTTATATAGTAATAGCTGTTATTTTGCTTTCCTTGCTAGAGTCAAATTTTGATTTTATAGCCTTGCTTTTTGAAACTTCTTCAGCTTTTGCAACCGTAGGAATTTCAGTAGGAAATGGTGGAACTTTATCTTTATGTGCTTTGTTTAGTGATCCTAGCAAGGTGATTATCATCATTATGATGCTAAGTGGCAGGATAGGTGTTTTTGCTTTTTTACTCTCGGTATTCAAACAAGACAAAGCTATTCATTTAAAATTCCCTGAAGGAAAGGTTAATTTATAAAGGTAAAATCGTGAAAAATCTTAATTATGGAATTATAGGACTTGGAAAATTTGGCTCAGTTGTAGCAGATGAACTCATTGCTGGAGGTCATACTGTTATCGTTGCGGATAAAGATGAGGAAACTTTAAAAAGTATACAAAATCCTCCAAGCTATGCTTATATTTTAGATTCTACAAATATTTCAGCTCTAAAAGAAGCAGGCTTTCATGATGTTGAAGTTGTTATTGTTAGCATAGGAGAAAATGTTGAAAAATCAATCCTTACTCTTATGGCGCTTAAAGATATAGGCGTTAAAAACATCATTGCTAAAGCAACCTCTAATATTCATGGTCAAATTCTTTCTAAGTTAGGCGCAACAAAGGTTATTTATCCTGAAAAAGAAAGCGCTAAAAGACTAGTAAAAGAATTTTTAACCAAAGATGCCGATTATGAAGTTTTTGATCTTTCAGCAAATACTATACGAGCTATTAAAATCAATATAGATGAAAAATTAGCAGGAAATTCTTTAAAACATGTAGCACAAAATATGAAAGTGATTTCTTATAAAAAATTAAATAGCGACTGGGAAATATTGCCTGATTTAGAAACCACTACAGTTTATAGTGGAGATGTTGTAATACTCCTTGGAACAGTTAAAGAACTTAGAGAATTTGAATACTAATCAAGATTTAAAGCCTTGCAAGCCTTTACAAAACGCTTTAAGGCTGTTTTTTCTTTAGTAGAAATTTTATGATATATAACTTCATCTAAATAATATCTAACATCTTTTATATCCAAATCCCTTGTTTTGGCATAATTTTGCAGTATATAATAAGGAATTTTAATCTTTGTTTTTGGAAATTTTTTCAAAATTTGTTTATATAAAGCTTTTTTTTGCACACAAGAGAATCTAGCAAAAACAAAAGGCAACCCTGTTTTTTCGTGCCATTTTGCACATAAATCGATATATTTAGAAGAATCTTTTAGATAAAGCTTTAAAGCCTTATCACCTATAATTACTTTTCCATCTTGTTTTAATACTTTAGCTAAAGCATTTGAAGTTGCTGAACTTGGATCTTTAGCATTTGATGTATTTTTTTCTACTAAAACACTTAAAACTCTTTTATTAGCACAGATACCCAAATCTAAATTTTTATATTTTTTTCTAGCACTTTCTATGCTTGAAATGATAGCTGCATCAATTCTTCTATAAAATAAATCTTTATTTAGCTTACTTGGAACTCCTTTTTTATACTCCATGCTTGCTTTATGACCATTAGGTAAGGGATATTTCTTAAGATATATATGTAAAGGCAAAAGATTAATATAATCAATTTTTCCAAAAATCATCTCTTTTAAAGAGTGTTAAACACTCTATCTCCTGCATCTCCAAGTCCTGGTATAATATAACCTTTTTCATTTAAACCTTCATCAATACAAGCCACAAAAACTTCTACATCATCATGCATTTGGCTAAATTTTTGCAAACCTTGTGGAGTAGCAAGTATGGATATAAATTTTATTTTTTTAACTCCTTGGCTTTTTAAAAAATTACAAGCCTCTATAGCAGTTCCACCTGTAGCAAACATAGGATCTATGACAATAGCGGTGCGTTGTTTTGCATCTTTGGGAAGTTTTTGAAAATAAAAATCCGCCTTTAAAGTTTCTTCATTTCTTACAAATCCCAAAAATCCAACACTTGCATCAGGAATCATCTTAAAAACACTTTCAAGCATTCCTAATGCAGCTCTTAAAATAGGGCAAATCATAATTTTTTCATCAAGTTTTTTTACTGTAGTTTTTTGTATAGGTGTTGAAATTTCAATTTCTTTTAAAGAAAAATCTTTACTCGCTTCAAAAAGCAAAAAAGATGAAATTTCATCGATTAACATGCGAAATTGAAAGGGCTTTGTCTCTTTAGCCCTTAAAATTCCTAATTTATGTTCGATCAATGGATGATTGATACAATGAATATTTTTCATTTTAAGCTTTCAAAATAAGCTTTCTCGTTAAAATTTTTCACCTTAGCCACACCATCTTTTACCGCAGCTGCTGCTACAGCTGTACTTACTGCAGCTTTTACTCTTTCATCAAAAGGTTTTGGTATAACATATTCTCTTCCAAATTCTAAAGCGCTTAAATTATAAGCCTTTTTAACTGCATCACTTACAGGAAGTTTTGCAAGATCTGCTAATGCTTTAGCAGCAGCTACTTTCATATTTTCAGTGATTTTACTTGCACGCACATCTAAAGCCCCACGGAAAATAAAAGGAAAACCTAAAACATTATTGATTTGATTTGGATAATCACTTCTTCCTGTTCCTACAATCGCATCTTTTCTAAGTCTAGCCACATCTTCAGGCATCACTTCAGGGATAGGATTTGCCAAAGCAAAAATCACAGGATCTTTTGCCATACTTAAAACCATTTCATCATCAAGAATTTTTGGTGCACTAAGTCCTAGGAAAACATCAGCTCCTTTTAAAACTTCTTTTAAAGTCTTTTCCTTAGAATCAACAGCAAATTCAAGCTTTTGAGGAGTTAAATCATTTCTATCCTTAGAAACAACACCTTTACTATCTACTAAAATAATATTTTCGACCCCTAAATTTCTATACATCTTAGCACTTGCTATACCTGCGGCACCTGCGCCACTTACAACCACCTTAATGTCTTTAAATTTTTTACCGCTTATCTCCATAGCATTCATAAGCCCTGCAGTTGAAATAATAGCCGTTCCATGCTGATCATCATGCATTACAGGAATTCCTAAATCTTGCAAAGCCGCTTCGATTTCAAAACATTTTGGCGCAGCTATATCTTCTAAATTTATCCCGCCCACAGTCGGAGCCAAAGCCTTGCAAAAATTTACAATCTCTTCCGCACTATGAACATTAATTTCTATATCATAAGCATTGACATTTGCAAATTTTTTAAACAAACAAGCCTTACCTTCCATAACAGGTTTTGAAGCCTGTGCTCCTATGTTTCCAAGTCCTAAAACAGCAGAACCATCGCTAACTATAGCTACTAAATTAGCCTTATTTGTATAAGTATAAGCAAGCTCATTATCTTTAGCGATTTCAAGGCAAGGTTCTGCAACTCCTGGGCTATACGCCAAAGATAGATCATAACTTGTAGCCATTGGCTTACTTGGTACAATATCAATTTTCCCACCTAAATGGTATTTTAAAGCTTCTTCTTTTAAATTCATTTTATTTTCCTCTAACTTTTAAAAAATTTTCTATTCTTTTTTTACACTCATCAACCCCTAAAAATTCTAATACTTCAAAAATACTAGGACTTACCGCACTCCCTGTTAAAGCTATGCGTATAGGCTGAGCCAAATCTTTTAACTTTGCTTCTTTTTTTTCTAAAAAATCATTTGTAAAATCTTCAAAATCTTTACCTGTTTTTTGATCTTTAAGTGTATTAGCAAATGCCTGGAGCAATTCTAAATTATTTTCGTTAACAAATTTTTGCACTGCATTTTCATCATAATTTTGCGGTGCATTAACTATGCTTTTTGCACCATTGATAATATCATGCAAGGTTTTTGCACGCTCTCTTAATAAATCAAGTAAAAATCCTGCCTTTCCATAAACAGATAAATCAAAGCCGAGATCTTTAAGCTGACGGTTAATCTCTTCAAAAGGTAAAGTTTTAATATAATGAGCATTCAACCATTCAAGCTTTTTAGCATTATAACAAGATGCGCTTTTATTGATATGATAAGGATCAAAAAGTTTTTTCAAATCTTCTAGTGAAAAAACCTCATCATCACCATGACTCCAACCTAAACGCACAAGAAAATTAAGCAAAGCTTGAGGTAAAATTCCCATTTCTTTGTATTCCATAACATCAGTTGCCCCATGTCTTTTTGAAAGCTTTTTACCATCTTCTCCATGTATCATAGCCACATGAAAAAATTTAGGAATTTTAAAACCCAATGCCTCATAAAGCACAATTTGTTTAGGAGTATTTGAAAGATGATCATCCCCACGAATCACATCACTTACCCCCATTAAAGCATCATCAATAACAACAGTAAAATTATAAGTTGGAGTTCCATCACTTCTTGCAATGATAAAATCATCCATTATATCCTCTGCTTTAAATCTCACCTCGCCTTTAACCCCATCTTCAAAAACAATCTCACCGCTTTGAGGTGCTTTAATACGCACAACAGGCTCTATACCCTGAGGTGGCGTGCCTGTAAATTCTCTATATCTTCCATCATATCTTGGGCGTTCTTTGGCGGCTTCTTGCTTGGCGCGCAATTCTTCTAATTCTTCTTTACTCATATAACAATAATACGCCTTGCCTTCATCTAAAAGCTTTTTGACATATTCTTTATAAAGATCAAAACGCTCTGATTGGTAAGTTACTTCTCCATCATGTTCTAAACCGCACCATTTAAAAGCTTCGATAATTGCTTTAGTAGCTTCTTTGGAATTTCTTTTTAAATCCGTATCTTCGATACGAAGTAAAAAATTTCCACCATTTTTTCTAGCGTATAAATAATTATAAAGAGCTGTTCTAAGTCCACCTATGTGCAAATACCCTGTTGGGCTTGGAGCAAAACGCGTTGTAAGTTTTTCGTGCATTTTTTGCCTTTTCTTAAATTTTTATTGATATAATGCGATATTTATACTTAAATAAAGGTTTGAAATGAAAAAAATTTTATTAAGTTTTGCATTTTTTGCAAGTTTAGCTAGTGCAAATACCATTAATGCTATAGCTGTAGTTGTGGATAAAGAGCCTATCACAACTTATGATATAGATCAAACTATGAAAGTGCTTAAAATTGATAGAAATAAAGCTTTAGGTGTACTCATCAATGAAAAAATGGAAATTTCACAAATGAAACAACTGGGTATTGTAGTCAATGATCTAGAGCTTGATGATGCTATAAATAAAATGCTTGCTCAAAACAAAACCACTTTAAATGCTTTCAAAACAAATTTAAAATCCAAAAATCAAAGCTATGAACAATTTCGTGTAAATTTTAAAAAAGATTTAGAAAAAAGAAAACTTTATGAAAAAATCGCAAGTATGGCAAAAACTGATTTTAGTGATGATGGAGCAAAAAAATTTTTCGAACAAAATAAAGATAAATTCACTTTTTATACACAAATTAATACAAATATTTATTTATCAAACAATCCTCAAACTTTAGAAAATATCAAAAATACAAAAAAAACAATCCTTAAACCACAGAATACATCTTTAAACACAAGCAATGCCGATCCAAGACTTTTAGGGCTTTTATCACAAATTCCTGTTGGAGGCTTTTCCCCTGTTTTAAATGGAAAAAATGGCTATGAACTCTATGAAGTTAAAAGCAAAGATGGGGCACAAACTCCTGAATATGAACAAGTTAAAAATGAAGTTTTAAACGCTTATGTAAGCGAACAAAGACAAAATTTCATACAGGATTATTTTGATAAACTCCGCTCTAAAATCAATATAGAATATTTAAGATAAAAATTACAATTAAAATTTCCCTTTAATTAGGGAAATTTTAATGTCTTGCAAGATAATTTGTATCGTAGTTATTATTAATAAAATCAGGATTTTCCATCATAGAAAGATGAAAATCTTTGGTTGTTTTTATCCCACTTATAAGCAACTCATCTAAAGCTACTTTCATTTTTGCAATAGCTTTATTACGATCTTCTGCCCAAACTACAAGTTTGCCTATCATAGAATCATAATAAGGAGGCACGCTATAGTCTTGATAACAATGACTTTCCATTCTGACATTGCGTCCTGCGGGTGGAATGTATTTAGTAATCTTACCTGGACTTGGCAAGAAAGTTTTGGAATCTTCGGCCGTGATTCTACATTCTATAGAATGCCCATTAAGCTTAATACTTTCTTGAGATGGTAAGGCATAACCTTCTGCTACTTTAATCATTTGTTCTATGATATCAATCCCACTTACCATTTCACTTACACAGTGTTCAACTTGCAAACGCGTATTCATTTCTATAAAATAAAAGTCTAAATTTTTATCTACTAAAAACTCAAAAGTTCCCGCACCTTCATATCCTATAGCTTTAGCTGCCTTAATAGCAGTTTCATGAAGCCTAGTGCGTGTTTTTTCATCAAGCAAAATCGCGGGAGATTCTTCGATAAGTTTTTGATGGCGTCTTTGCATAGAACAATCTCTTTCACCCACATGAATCACATTACCAAAACTATCTCCTATAACCTGCACTTCTATATGGCGTGGATTTTGAATGTATTTTTCCATATACATAGTTCCATCACCAAAAGCTGTCATAGCCTCGCTTTCAGCTGACCAATACGCTTTTTCAAGATCTTTTTCATTTTCCACCACACGCATGCCACGGCCGCCACCGCCAGCAGCTGCTTTTAAAATCACAGGATAGCCTATTTCTTTAGCAAGTTTTTTAGCTGCTTCAGCTCCTGCTAAAGCCCCATCGCTTCCTGGGATTACAGGCACGCCTGCTCTTTGCATTACTTGTTTAGCTTTTGATTTATTACTCATTAAATTCATAGCTTCTACAGAAGGACCTATAAATTTGATGTTATGTTTAGCACAAATTTCAACAAAATTTTGATTTTCACTTAAAAATCCATATCCTGGAAAAATCGCATCTGCTTCAGCAATTTCAGCTGCTGTAATAATAGCTGGGATATTTAAATAACTTTCAGAACTTCTTGCTTTTCCTATACAAATGCTTGCATCAGCGTATTTTAAATACAAAGCATCTTTATCTGCTTCAGAGTACACACAAATTGCTTTTTTACCCATTTCTTTAATCGTTCTTAAAGCACGCAGTGCTATTTCTCCACGATTAGCAATTAATATGCTTTTAATTTCCATTTTATAATTTCTCCACCGCAAATAAAGGCATTCCAAATTCTACAGGCTGACCATCAGCAACTAAAATTTCAGCGATCCTACAATCAAATTCCGCTTCAATTTCATTCATGATTTTCATCGCTTCGATAATAGCTATAGTATCGCCTTTTTTAACCGTACTGCCTACTTTTACAAAAGGTGCTGCACCTGGACTTGGAGCTTGATAGAAAGTTCCTACCATAGGGCTGTTTATACTTGGTTTGTTTGATTTTGCACTTTGACTAGGTTGAGCTTCGTTTACAACGCTTACATTGATAGGTTGTGGAGCTGGAACTGGAGGACAAACAGGGGCTGGAACATCGCAGCACATATCTCTTTCAAGTTCTATTTCAAAACCATCTTGTTCTTTGATCTTAATTTTACTAATATTTGCTTCAGCAAAAAGGTTTACTAACTCTTTAATTTCTTCTTTTGTCATAAAATTCTCCTAAAATTTAAGAACTTAATCTTGTATTATATAAAAAAACTTAAAATTTAACTTTAAAAAAGAAAAAAATCATAAAAAATATAGATTTTTTAGGTTATAATCCTTATAAAAAATTACAAATATTAAAAGGTTAAAAATGGGCTTAAAAGCAGATAACTGGATAAGAAAAATGGCATTAGAATACAAGATGATCGAGCCATTTTGCGAAGCAAATATAGGAAAAGGAGTGATAAGCTATGGACTTTCAAGTTATGGCTATGATATACGCGTAGGGCGTGAGTTTAAAATTTTTACTAATGTTAATTCAACCGTAGTAGATCCAAAAAATTTCGTAGAAGAAAATGTAGTAGATTTTGAAGGCGATGTATGTATAGTTCCTGCAAATTCTTTTGCCCTAGCTAGAACTATAGAGTATTTTAAAATGCCTGATGATGTCTTAGCTATTTGTCTTGGCAAAAGCACTTATGCAAGATGTGGTATCATCGTCAATGTTACTCCTTTTGAACCAGGTTTTGAAGGACATATCACTATAGAAATTTCAAATACTACACCTTTGCCTGCAAAAATTTATGCCAATGAAGGCATAGCACAAGTGTTGTTTTTACAAGGCGATGAAAAATGTGACACCACTTATAAAGATAAAAAAGGCAAGTATCAAGCCCAAACGGGCATAACCTTGCCAAGAATTTTAAAATAGGAACACTTGTTGCTTTAATTTTAAAAAAACTTAAGCAAAGGAAGGCAAAATGTTTAACAAAAAAAATATCTTAATCACAGGCGGAACAGGCTCTTTTGGAAAAACCTATACTAAGGTTTTACTAGAAAATTATAAACCTAATAAAATCATCATTTATTCTCGTGATGAGCTTAAACAATTTGAAATGGCAAGCGTTTTTAATGCTCCTTGTATGCGTTATTTTATAGGAGATGTAAGAGATAAAGAGCGTTTAAGTGCTGCTATGCGTGATGTGGATTTTGTTATACATGCTGCTGCAATGAAGCATGTACCTATTGCTGAATATAACCCTATGGAATGTATAAAAACAAACATCCACGGTGCGCAAAATGTCATCGACGCTTGTTTTGAAAATGGGGTTAAAAAATGTATCGCTCTTAGCACAGACAAGGCTTGCAATCCTGTAAATTTATACGGCGCAACCAAACTTGCAAGCGACAAGCTTTTTGTCGCTGCAAACAATATAGCAGGTAACAAACAAACACGCTTTAGTGTTACAAGATATGGCAATGTTGTAGGTTCAAGAGGATCGGTAGTACCTTTCTTTAAAAAACTCATCAGCGAAGGAGCTAAAGAACTTCCTATCACTGATACAAGAATGACTCGTTTTTGGATCAGCCTTGAAGATGGAGTGAAATTTGTACTGAGCAATTTTGAAAGAATGCACGGAGGAGAAATTTTCATCCCTAAAATTCCTTCGATGAAAATCACCGATCTAGCCCATGCTTTAGCTCCTAATTTAAGTCATAAAATCATAGGTATAAGAGCAGGAGAAAAACTACATGAAATCATGATTTCAAGCGATGATAGTCATTTAACCTATGAATTTGAAGACTACTATGCTATAAGCCCGAGTATTAAACTTGTGGATAAAGATAATGACTTTAGTATCAATACCCTAGGCGAAAAAGGACAAAAGGTAAAAGATGGTTTTTCTTATAGTTCGGATAATAATCCTTTATGGGCAAGTGAAAAAGAACTTTTAGAAATCATCAATCACACCGAAGGTTTTTAAAATGCTTACTTATTCTCATCAAAACATCGATCAAAGCGATATAGATACGCTTACAAAAGCCTTAAAAGATGAAATTTTAACAGGGGGTAAAAAGGTAGATGAATTTGAAGAAGCCCTTTGTGAATATGTGGGTGTAAAACACGCTTGTGTATTAAACTCAGCCACTTCAGCCCTTCATCTTGCCTATACAGCACTAGACGTCAAAGAAAAAATCGTTTTAACCACCCCTTTAACCTTCGCTGCTACAGCTAATGCGGCCCTAATGGCGGAAGCTAAGGTAGAGTTTATCGACATTAAAAACGATGGCAATATCGATGAAAAAAAATTAGAAGCAAGACTTTTAAAAGATAGCGAAAATATAGGAGCTATTAGCATAGTGGATTTTGCGGGCAATAGCGTTGAAATGGATGAAATTTCAAACCTTGCTAAAAAATACAGTATTCCTTTAATTGATGATGCAAGCCATGCTTTAGGTGCTTTGTATAAGAGCGAAAAAGTAGGGAAAAAAGCTGATCTTTCTATCTTTTCTTTTCACCCTGTTAAGCCTATTACCACTTTTGAAGGTGGAGCTGTGGTGAGTGATAATAAAGAGCTTATCGCTAAAATCAAGCTTTTAAGAAGCCATGGCATAATTAAAAAAAGGCTTTGGGATAGCGATATGGTAGAACTTGGCTATAATTACCGCTTAAGTGATGTTGCTTGTGCTTTAGGGATAAACCAGCTTAAAAAACTCGATCGCAATCTTGAAAAAAGAGAAGAAATCGCAAGTTTTTATGATAAAGAATTTGAAAAAAATCCTTATTTTTCTACGATAAAAATCAAAGATTATAAAAAAAGCTCGAGACATTTGTATCCTATTTTGCTTTTTCCTGAATTTTATTGTCAAAAAGAAGAACTTTTTGGAAGCTTACTTCATGCAGGAATTGGCGTACAGGTACATTATAAACCAACTTATGAATTTAGTTTTTATAAAAAACTCTTAGGAGAAATCAGACTCCAAAATGCGGATAATTTTTACAAAGCCGAGCTTAGCATACCTTGTCATCAAGAAATGAATCTAAAAGATGCAAAATTTGTAAAAGATACTTTATTTAGCATTCTTGAAAAAGTTAAAAAGGGATATTGTGAATAAGCTAGACTTTAGAAGCCAAGATTTTAGCCAAACTGGAAAGGCTATGTATGAACTAGCTTGCGAACTTTTTCCTATCCCTAGAAGCATCACAGGGCAAGGTTTTAGAGATAGCTTAGAAATTTTAAATAAAACTCTGGGCGGGGGGGGGGATACTCAAATTTCACTCTATAAAAAGTGGTACAAAGGTTTTTGACTGGATAGTCCCTGATGAATGGAACGCCAAAGAAGCCTATATCATCACTCCAGAAGGAGAAAAAATTTGTGATTTTAAAAAGCACAACTTACACCTTCTAAACTATAGCGAAGCTATCGATCAAGAAATCGAACTAGAAGAACTTCAAGATCATCTTTACTCCATAGAAGAAATGCCCGATGCTATTCCTTATGTAACGAGTTATTACAAAAGGCGTTGGGGATTTTGTCTCACGCATAATGAAAGAAAAAAACTTAAAAAAGGCAAATACAAAGTCTATATCAATGCGAAACATGATGAAAATGGGGTTTTGGATTATGCTGATTTTATCCTACCTAGTACGCAAAATTCAAAAGATGAAATTTTAATTTCAACCTATCTCTGCCACCCTTCAATGGCAAATAATGAGCTTAGTGGCCCTGTGGTGGCTATTTTCCTAGCAAAATGGCTTTTGAGTTTAAAAGAAAGAAGGTATAATTACCGCTTTGTCATCATTCCTGAAACCATAGGCTCTATAGTCTATCTTAGCAAACATTTAGAGCATTTAAAAAAACATGTTAAAGCAGGCTTTGTGCTTTCTTGCTTAGGCGATGATCATGCTTACTCACTCATACACACACCTAAAGAAAACACTCTAAGCGATAAAGTTGCCTTGCATACGCTTAAAAATAAAGAAAATTTTAAAGCATTTAGTTTTCTAGATCGTGGAAGCGATGAAAGACAATACAACGCTCCGCTTGTAAATCTTGGCATAGTAGGAGTATGTCGCACAAGATACCTAGAATACGAACAATACCACACTAGTAAAGATAATCTAAATTTTATCTCTGAAAAAGGTTTAATGGGTGGACTTTCAAGCATGCAAGAAATGATTTTAAATTTAGAAATCAACGCTGTATATGAAAACACCATAGTATGCGAACCTAATCTTGGCAAAAGAGGACTATATCATACCCTTAGCACTGCCAATGACATTCCTTTGGCTTGTAATTTTCTAGCTTACTGTGATGGAGAAAATGATATCATCGATATAGCCAATATCTTAAACATGCAAGCTTATGAATTTAAAGAACTTTTAAAAAAAATAAAATTTTATGGACTAGTAAAATGAAATATTTTTTAGAACACAATGGCAAAAAATACTCCGATAAGGATTTAATAGATGCTTTCTATCAACTAGGTATAAAAAGAGGTGATATTTTATGCGTGCATACAGAACTTTTTAACTTTGGCATACCTTTGCTTCCTAAAAATGAATTTTTACAGACTATACTCAATTGTTTTTTTGAAGTTATAGGCAAAGAAGGCACTTTGATCATGCCAACCTTTACTTATAGTTTTTGCAAAAATGAAGTTTATGACAAAATAAATTCCAAAACAAAAATGGGAGCATTAAATGAATATTTTCGCAAACAAACAGGAGTAAAACGCACAAACGATCCTATATTTTCTTTTGCTATAAAAGGAGCAAAAGAAGAATTATTTTTAAAAGATACAACAAGTTGTTTTGGAGAAAATTGTGTTTATGAGGTTTTAACCAAAGAGAATGGAAAATATATGACATTTGGAGGCCAAGGACATACACTAACACATTATGCAGAAGAACAATTTAATGTATTTTACAGATATCATAAAATTTTCTCTGGAATTTTAATTGATGAAAACAATATATCATACAATAAAACCATTAGTTATTATGTTAGAAAACTTGACATATCTTCTGAGCCCAATTTAATTAACATTATTAATATTGTTAATAGTACTAAAAATTTTAAAAAAAATAATTTTGCAGGAGATCATATAAACATTTACAACGCTAAAGAATATATAGAAATTTTATGGGAAAAATTAGATATAAACCAAACAATTCTAATAGAAAATTATGATACAATATATTAATTTTCAACATTCTTAAGAAAGTACTATACAATGGAAAAACAATTTTATGAAATTTTAGAAAATATCCTTGAAACCAAAGTAGATGAAAATACAAATTTAAGCATGGAAAATTGCAATAACTGGACTTCTTTAGCTCATATTGATATCATCATGAGTTTAGAAGAAGAATTTGAAATCAAATTTAGCAAAGAAGATTTAAGTCTCTTAAAATCCCAAAACGCTTTGCTAGAAAAAATTCAAACCCTAAAGGCTGAAAAATGAAAGAAAATATTGAAAAATTATTTCAAGCCATCGCTCAAAAAAATCCTATCCATTCTAAATATCTTAAAAAAATTGAATTTTCACAAGAAGACGAAGAAGAATTTGATAAATTAATTTCTTATTATATTCAAGATGGCATCAGTATAGAAGAACAATGCGATTGTTATTTATTGATCCTTAACGATACTTTAGAAGAAACAAAATTTTTCATAGAAAATGGGACTTATCGTTATTCTAGCTTTGATGAAGTTAAGGATAAGGTTTATTTTAATGAAAGCTATATGAAACAATACATGATAGGCCTAGCTCTTTCTTCTTTTGTTTGGATAGCTCATATTAAAGTGAGAAAGTATTTTTCGCAATATTTAAAAAATTTTACTCCAAAAACAACTTATTTTGAAATAGGCCCTGGTCATGGAGAATATTTTGCAAGAGCAGTTAAAAGTGGTAAATTTTCCGCCTTTTATGGACTTGATATCTCTCCAACGAGTTGCGAACTTACTCAAAACATGGTAAAGCAACAAGTAGGAGAATTGATCTCAAAATGTGATTTTTTATGTCAAGATTTTTTTACTTATGATTTTGATAAAAAAGCTGATTTGATAGTGATTGGAGAAGTACTAGAACACGTAGAAAAACCTCTTGAATTTCTTAAAAGATCCAAAGAGCTTCTTAGTGATGGAGGAGAAATTTTTACAACTATTCCTATCAATGCTCCTGCTATTGATCATATTTATTTATTTTCCCATCCTGATGAAGTTAAAGATTTGATAGAAAAATCGGACTTAAAGCTTAAGACTTATGAATATTTTATGGCAAATGATTATAGTTTAGAAAAAGCATTGAAATTTAAAAATGCTATCACTATGGCAGTAGTTTTAAATGCTTAATACAACACTCAATTTACCCATTCATCATATAGGTGTGGCTTGTAAAAATTTAGAAAAAGAAAGAGAATGTTTTTTTAAACTAGGTTTTTACAAAGAAGTAGAATTTATAGATGAAAAACAAGGGGTAAGAGGCGAATTTATCATTCCTTGCAACGAAGCATTTCCACAGTATAGATTTGAACTTTTGCAAAATTTAAACGATAAAGGTCCACTAGATAGCTATTTGAAAAATAATACCAAAATGTATCATTTAGCCTATGAAAGTAAAAATATCGCCCAAGATTTAATTCTTTTGGAACAACAAGGAGGCATTTGTATTGTTCCTATTATGCAAGCAAGCTATTTTGCTAAACTTTGTTTTATCATGATGCCAAATAGGCTTTTAATCGAACTTGTGGAGCTAAAATGAATCTTTTTTCACCTCATTTAAAACGCAATGAACTTATAAAATTTGCCAAAGAATTAGACTTTAGTAAAAGTCAAGATCTTCTTATCAATATCCATAGAAATCATGCTTTTGAAGGAGTGCAAAGCATCATTGCTCCTTTTTTACATTTTGCCAATTTAAAAGCTGATTTTAATTTCAGCTCTTATGATGATAGCTTGAGTTTTGATAACTTTAAAGAATCTAGTTTAGAACTTTTATGGCTAGATTTGACCCACTATAAAAATAATGTGCAAAATTTTCTAGAAGAAAGGCTTTTAGCATTAAGAAAATTGTCACAAAGCCCTATTTTAGTCCTTAGTTTAGGAGAATTTAAAACAGATAAAAAAATTTTAAATTGCGAAATTTTTAACATAGAAAAACTCATAAAAGAGTATTTTGATGAAGAAGATATTTTAGACTTAGCTAAAGAAGAACTTACAGGCTCTAAGCTTAATAATAAAGCCTTGATTTTCTTAGCACAAATTTTAGGACTTAGCCTCATCCCTGCACTCATAAAACCTGCTCTTAAAGCTCTTGTGCTTGATCTTGATAACACCTTGTATCAAGGAATTTTAGGTGAAGAGGGCATAGATAATATTAATTTAAGTCCTTTGCACAAAGCCTTACAAGAAAAAATTAAAACTTTTAAAAAACAAGGATTTTTACTTGCCCTAGCTTCAAAAAATGAAGAAAAAGACGCAAAAAAACTTTTTGAAACAAGAAAAGATTTCATCTTGCAATGGGATGATTTTGATGCTAGAATGATCAATTGGGAACCAAAGGGTGAAAATATCTTAAAAATTGCTAAAAAATTTAATATAAATACTAACGCTATGCTTTTTATAGATGATAATATCGCCGAGCTTGAAAATACCAAATTTACAGGTGTTAAAACACTTTTATGCGATGAAAATATACTTTATAAAATCAAGCTTTTTCCTAATCTTTTAAAACTTTCAAATACCAAAGAAGATCAAATTCGTGCCAAAGATATAGCAGCCAATGCTTTAAGAGAAGAGCTTAAAAGCTTAAGCGATGAAGAATATTTTCAAAATCTTGAAATCAGCTTAAATTTTAGCAAAAATGATCTGCAAAATATCCCTCGCATTAGCGAACTTTTAGGTAAAACCAATCAATTTATCGCTAATTACACACGCTTAAATCAAGAAAAAGTCGCACAACACATGCAAAAAGAACTCATTGTAAGTGTGAGCATGAGTGATAAATTAAGCGATAGTGGGATTATCGCTATTTTTGTTTTTTCTTGCAAAGAAGGAAATTTATTTATCGATGATCTTTGCATTTCTTGTAGGGCTTTAGGTAGAAAACTTGAAACTAGAATGTTTTTTAAAGCCTTTGAACTAGCTTTAAAATTCTTCAATCTTAAAAACAATAATGCAAGGCTTTACTATCAAAAAGGCGAAAGAAATATGCCATTTTTAAGCTTTTTAGAACAAATTTCTAAAGAAATTGAAAAAAACTCAGCCCTTGTTTCATTTCAAAATTTAAATTTTAAAGGACTTATAATCCATGAAAACTAGATTTGATAAAGCCAAAATTTCAGGCATTTGCGTAAGCGTACCTGAACATAAAATTTGCATTGATGATGAGTTAGAAAGCGTTTTTTCAAATGATATTAAAACCCTTAAAAGAATGAAAAAAGTCATAGGTTTAAACACGCGTTATATTTGCGATGAAAACACTTGCGTAAGCGATCTTGGAAAACACGCAGCCAATACACTTTTACAAGGTTTAAATATAGATAAAAATAGCCTTGATGCACTCATCGTAGTAACTCAAAGTCCTGATTTTTTCATGCCTTCTACGGCTTGTTATTTACACCAACTTTTAAATTTAAGCTCTAAAACCATAGCTTTTGATTTAGGACAAGCTTGTGCAGGGTATTTATACGGCTTATTTGTCGCTCATTCTTTAATACAAAGTGGCTTAGGTAAAATTTTACTCATTTGTGGGGATACTTTAAGCAAATTCATCCATCCTAAAAATATGAATTTAGCTCCTATTTTTGGCGATGGAGTAAGCGTAACTTTGATTGAAAAAACGGATTTTAATGAAGCCTTTTTTGAACTTGGAAGTGATGGAAGACATTTTGATAAACTCATCATTCCAAAAGGTGCGATGAGAATACCTAAAGCAGATATTTTTAACAATGATTCGCTCATGCAAACTGAGGAGTTTAGACAATTAGAAAATCTTTACATGGACGGAGCAAATATTTTTAATATGGCTTTAGAATGCGAACCTAAAAGCTTTAAAGAAATTTTAGAATTTTCCAAGGTAGAAGAAAAAGACATTGCTTTTCATCTTTTTCATCAATCTAATGCGTATTTGGTTGATTGTATTAAAGAAGAGTTAAAACTTAATGATGATAAAGTTCCTAATTTCATCATGGAAAAATACGCTAATTTAAGCGCTTGTTCACTACCTGCCCTACTTTGCGAACTGGATACTCCAAAAGAATTTAAAGCGAGTTTAAGTGCTTTTGGTGCAGGGCTTAGCTGGGGAAGTGCGGTGCTAAATTTCAAGGATTTATACACAAAAGATATTTTAATTTACACAAAGGAGAAATAATGACAAAAACTGAATTTTTAGAAGAGCTTAAAGAAGCTATGCATAGAGATGAAGACTTAAATGAAGATATGCTACTTGATGATATAGACGAGTGGGATAGTTTGGCTTTTGTATCTGTGATGGTGCTTTATAAAAATCTTTTTGCTTTAAAAATCACAGCCGAAGATTTGAAAAATTGTCAAAAAGTGAGTGATTTAATCGATTTAGCAAAGCTTGATTAAAACCTTTAAGGTTTTAATCTTTTATCTCTAATTCAAATTTATCTCCCACATCTTTAAAAGTAAATACTTTATTCCCACAAGGATAAGAGATGGAATTTTCTTGCATTAAAGATTTTCTTCCTTGTAGTTTTTCAAGCATTAAAGGAAGTTCTTTTCTAAATAAGGCTTTATCACTTATTCTCATGCCGTGATTTAAGTCCTTTATAAATCTTCCATCAATCTCGCTTTCATCTTTTATCAAATGTAAAGTGGCGTCATATCCTAACTCTTTATACGCTAAAAAAAGAGTTTGCTTATCTTTTGCTGTATTAAATGGATCTTTTAAACTATGATAAGATACTAAAACAATATTTTTATTAACACTAACTTGTATAGTTAAATGAGCTAAATTAGGAATTATTCTAATTAAATAATTCTCAGTATGAAAAAAATATTTTGAACTAACATCCGCATTCCAATAAGTTTTAATAAAAAATCCTATTTTATTATGTGGATATTCCTCAAAATAATCACATTGTCCACTTTCTCTTTCTAAAATAAACATAGGAGAAGGCAAAGCCGAACCTGAATTATCAATCACACCATCCACATACCAAGGAGCTATTTTTGCTATGAGTAAAGATAGGTATCCTCCGTATGACCCC
>NZ_MJXO01000075.1:6595-17950 GCF_001762835.1 Campylobacter sp. BCW_6466 | reverse complement strand
CCCCCCCATAAATTTTTGGTAAATCTGCAAATTTTGGAAAGCGTTTAACTAAATCTTTTAAAGTATTGATATGATCAATAGCTGCCATAATGCCATAGTTTTGATAATCACCATTGGGTGGGGCAATAGTGGAAGTAAAATTTAACTTAAAATTATAATCGAGTTTATTTTGCATTTTTAAATTTTCTACATGTTTCACTAAAGAATTCGCTAAAAAAAGTGCATTATCATTATTTATTTCATTACAAGAAAATTGAAACTGATTTAATAAATTTTTAATATTTTCAATATCTTCATCTTGAAAAAATTTATATGCACTGTATTTCTCAACATTTGATCTTCTATGACAAAAACAATGATAAAAAACATGCACCGCTACAACATCAAATTTTTTAGCAATATATTCTCTATCAAAGTCTAAAAAAGAAATATTTGCATTAGCTCCAAAACCACCCACTATAAAAACTATAGCTTTGATATCTTTTTCATTATCATAACTGATACGGTATTCAAGCTTGCTAGTTCTTTTAATACCTAGTTCTACATCATCACAAGAATCGATTTCAAAGGTTTGATTTATGAGCATATAAAGGCCTTTTTTATTAATTTATCGATATTATATTACAAAAAACTAAAAAGGTAAATCATGACAACCCATATCTACGATTTTTTAGAAAAAAGTTTAATCAAATTTAGCAAAAAAACAGCTTTTGTAGAACCCTTTGCCAAGGAAAAAAAAGAAATCACTTATAAAAACTTTGATCTTTTTTCTAAAAAACTAGCCAGTGAAATTTTAAGAACTTTAGGAAATGATAATCCTATACAAGCTCCTGTTTTAATCATCTTGCCTAAAGGGATTGATTGTTTAATTTCATTTTTTGGAGTGGCATTAAGTGGAAATTTTTATACCCTTTTAGATGAAAAAAGTCCTAAAGAAAGAATAGAAAAAGTTATAGAGGTTTTAAAGCCTAAACTTTTTATCACTTCAAAGGACTTAAATTTTAACTTAGATTTGCCTACGCTTTATACACAAGATTTTGAAAGTTTTAATATAGATGAGAGTGCAATAAAAAATGCAAAAGAAAAACACATAGATACTAATTTACTCTATGTTCTTTTTACAAGTGGGAGCACAGGTATTCCTAAAGGAGTAAGCATAGCTCATAAGAGTGTGATTGATTATACTTTTTGGGTATGTGAGACTTTTAAATTTGATGAGAATGAAATTTTAGCCAATCAAGCGCCATTTTATTTTGACAATAGTGTTTTAGATATTTTTTCAAGTGTAAAATCAGGAGCGACTTTACACCTTTTATCCAATCATCTTTTTGCCTTTCCAAATAAAATTTTAGAATGCCTTGAAAAAGAAAAAGTAAGCACTATATTTTGGGTACCTTCGGTGCTGATTTATTTTGCAAATACTGAAGCTTTGAATAATTTTAGTTTAAACGCCTTAAAAAAGATACTTTTTTGTGGTGAAATCATGCCTAATAAACAGCTAAATATTTGGCGTAAACACTTACCCAATGCTTTATTTGCCAACCTTTATGGCCCAACAGAAATCACTGATGTGTGTTCTTTTTATATCATCAATCGTACTTTTAAAGATGAAGAACTTTTACCCATGGGCAAAGCATGTAAGAACACAGAACTTTTAGTTTTTGATGAAAATATGAATTTCATAAGTCCTAAACAAATAGACATTAAAGGGGAGCTTTACGTGCGTGGAACTTCTTTGTCTTTAGGGTATTATAATGACAAAGAAAAAACCAAACAAGCTTTTATACAAAATCCTTTACATGATAATTATTTAGATTTACTCTATAAAACAGGTGATATTGTTTCTTATAATAAATTTGGCGAACTTTTATGCTATGGAAGAGCGGATAATCAAATCAAATATATGGGGCATAGGATAGAACTTGGAGAGATAGAAAGTGTGATCAATTCTCATGCAAGTGTAAAAAATAGCGCTTGTATTTTTAAAGAAGATATTATTTGTTTTTATGAAAGTGAAAAAGAGATTAATTTTAAAGCTTTTTTAAAAGATAAATTACCTTCTTATATGATCCCAAAAAATTTTATTAAAATCGAAAAATTTAAGCTTAATCAAAATGGTAAAATCGATAGGAAAGCCTTAAAAGAACTTGTTTAAATAAATATTTTATAATTTCAAAAACTAAAGGAGAGAAAAAATGCAAGAAATCAAACAATTTTTTATCAATATAGAAAGAACAGATATCAATGAGAGTATGGAAAATCTAGTAAGTGAAGATTTTATCGATAGTATCGATATCATGGCTTTGGTTGCTGAAATAGAAAAATTTTACAAAAAACCCTTAAAAGCAGAATTTATCACACCTGAAAATTTTGAAAGCTTTGAAAATATCAAAAAAATGCTTGAAACTGCAATGAAAGACTAATCTTTCCTTGCAAGTTCAAGCTGTTCTTTTAAAGAACTGATGATTTCATTTTTAGAAACAATAATTTGTGCTATAAAATCCGCCACATCATCCCAATCTTTAGTGAGTGTATTTGTTAAAGTATAATTTTGCTCATACTCTTTCCAATTTATAGGAGTAAAAAGAGAATTTTTATGTGGAAAATACTTTTTTCTCACCCACTCAAGTGAAGGAGCAAAATAGTCCACATAAGCCTTAGCAATATCTTTTTGCACTGCAAATTTTAATCTTTTTTCTTTACTGCCTTCAAATTTTCTTCTTGCCATAAAAAGCAAAGAATTAAGATTATCCTGCTTTAAATCTTTTTGGTTTAATCTTGACATAAGCTCCATTCCTAAAAGATTAAAACTTTCATTTTTGGTTTGTTTTAAAACAAAACTCTCATCCCATTCAAGTCCTAAATGATAAACAAAATCCTTAAGTAAAGTCCCTCCTATATAATCCTCTCTTAGAAGTCTTACTATCAAATTTTCTTCTCCAAATACTTTAGCATGAGTTTTACAAATCCATTCATAGTCAAAAATATATTTTCTAGGATGATCTTGTGGGGCAAAATCAGCAGAATAATACCCCATATTGTTTTTATGATCTTGAGAACAATGTGAGTTTAAATAACCCAAAGTATCCCTAAAATATACAATAATATAAATTTGAGTAAAACCTAACTCTCTCATAATCTTTTCTAAAATTTCTACATGTTTTTTGGTAGAAAAATCCCAAACTATACCCTCAGCTGAAAAAATAAATTTTTTATCTTTATGTAAAGCACTTTCACTTTTAAAATTTTCTATAGTTCTAAGAAGTCTTTCATTTGTGATATGACTTAAAACACTTTTCTCTTTTAAAATATTTTCCTTTTGAACCAACTCTAAAACCATATCCACCAAAGCCCAGTGTCTATTTGCCACTCTAAGACTTTTTGGGTAAATATAACCTTTTTGCAAAAGCTTTTCTTCATTTTGCATCAAAAAACCTTGTTTTTCTTGATTTCCTGTATTGGTAGTTCCTATATGTAAATATGCTGTCATTTTATATATCCTTTGTCTTTATTTTAGTTTATTATCTCTAATTCAATTTTATCTCCCACATCTTTAAAAGTAAACACTTTGTTTCCACAAGGATAAGAGATGGAATTTTCTTGCATAAAAGATTTTCTTCCTTGCAATTTTTCAAGCATTAAAGGAAGTTCTTTTCTAAATAAAGCTCTATCAGTCATTCTAAGCCCATGTTCTAAACTTTTTATAAATCTACCATCTACATCACTTTCATCTTTTATCAAATGTAAAGTGGCATCATATCCTAACTCTTGATAACACTTATAAAGCTCTATTTTGTTTTGCACTGGCGCACCTATATCTTGCAAACTATGATAACTCGAAAAAACGATATCACTATCAATATTTGCTTGAATTTTAAGATGATTTGAATTTAAAATTGCTCTGATTAAATAATTTTCATCCCCAAAATAATAAAAAGAATTTATATTCCTAGTCCAATATTTATACACAAAGCAATAAAGCCTATGACCACTTTCTTCGAAATAAAATTCACATTGATTCATTTCTCTTCCTAAAATGCACGCCAAAAATGGCAAGCAAACACCCGAATTATCAATCACGCCATCCACATACCAAGGAGCTATTTTTGCTATGAGTAAAGATAGGTATCCTCCGTATGACCCCCCCCCATAAATTTTTGGTAAATCTGCAAATTTTGGAAAGCGTTTAACTAAATCTTTTAAAGCATTGATATGATCAATAGCTGCCATAATGCCATAGTTTTGATAGTCTCCATTAGGTGGGACAAAATCGCAAAAAAGTTCTATTTTTTGGCTTTCATCAACTAAGCCTGCTTGTTTAATCTCTCCAGCTCTTTGTTCTATAAAAGGAATAATTTGTTCAAAATTATCTTCATTAGCCAACAAATGCCCTAAATTAATATTTTTTAAAATACCGTTGATACGCTCTAAATCATCTTGATTAGGAATAAGCTTTGGATTGTACTTTTGATCGATACTTTGTCTTGCACAAAAACAATGATAAAAAACATGCACCGCTACAACATCAAAATTTTTAGCAATATACTCTCTATCAAAATCTAAAAAAGAAATATTTGCATTGGCTCCAAAACCACCCACTATAAAAACTATAGCTTTGATATCTTTTTTATCATCATAACTTATACGGTATTCAAGTTTACTGGTTCTTTTTATATTTAATTCTACATCATCACAAGAATCAATTTCAAAGGTTTGGTTTATAAGCATTATTCCCACCCTATTTGTATCATTTTATTGTATTTTAAAGACAATTATACTTAAATTTCAGTAAAATAAAACACAAAAAACAAGGCTTAACTATGAAAAATCTTTGCATCATCCCTGCTCGTGGTGGATCAAAAAGAATTCCTAGAAAAAATATCATTGATTTTCTAGGTAAGCCTTTAATCGCTTATAGCATAGAAAATGCTTTAAATTCGGGTATTTTTGATGAAATAGTGCTTTCAAGCGATGATGAAGAGATCATAGAAGTAGCCTTAAAATACGGTGCAAAAGCTCCATTTGTGCGTGATAAAAATTTAAGCGATGATTATGCTTCAAGCACTGCTGTAGTACAAAATGCCATAGAAATTTTACAAAGCCAAAATCAAATTTATGATCATGTCTGTTGTCTTTATGCTACTGCTCCATTAATTAGCAGTGAAATTTTAAAAAAAGCTTTTGAGAAATTTTTAGAAAATGAAAGCAAGTTTTTATTTGCCGCCACTGAGTTTGAGTATCCTATACAAAGGGCTTTTTATCTAAATGAAAACAATCAAGTTTATATGTTTGATGAAAAACATTATAAAAGTCGCTCACAAGACTTAACAAAAGCTTATCATGATGCAGGGGCTTTTTATTTTGGTACAAGTAAAGCTTGGCTTGAAGAAGATTTTATGTTTAAACCTCATTCTAGTGTATTTGTATTGCCAAGAAATTTAGTTTGCGATATAGACACCATGCAAGATTTAGAATTTGCAAAAATACTTTATAAGGCAAATCATGAAAGTTCTTATTAGAAGTGATAGCTCCATTTATATAGGTTTTGGTCATATTAAAAGAGATCTCATCTTAGCTAAACAATATAATGATGTAAGTTTTGCTTGTTTGCCTTTAGAAGGCTCTTTGATCGATGAAATTCCTTATCCTGTTTATGAGCTTAGTAGCGAAAGTATCTACGAGCTTATTAATCTCATCAAAGAAGAAAAATTTGAACTTCTTATCATTGATCACTATAGCATCAGCGTAGATGATGAAAAACTGATCAAGCTTGAAACAGGGGTGAAAATCTTAAGCTTTGATGATGAAATAAAGCCTCATCATTGTGATATTTTACTCAATGTCAATGCTTACTCAAAAGCAAGTGATTATGAAGGTTTAGTACCTTTTAAATGTGAAGTAAGATGTGGTTTTTCTTATGCCCTAATCAGAGAAGAATTTTATCAAGAAGCCAAAGAAAATAGAGAAAAAAAATATGATTTTTTCATTTGCATGGGCGGAACAGATATCAAAAATCTCTCCTTGCAAATCGCTAGCGAATTACCCAAAACAAAAGCTATCAGCATCGCAACCAGCTCTTCTAATCCCAATCTTAAAAAATTGCAAAAATTTGCAAAATTACATAACAATATTAGATTATTTATCGATCATGAAAATCTTGCAAAATTGATGAATGAAAGCAATAAACTCATCATCAGTGCAAGTTCTTTAGTTAACGAAGCCCTACTTTTAAAGGCAAATTTTAAAGCCATTTGTGTTGTTAAAAACCAAGAAAAACTAGCCAATTGGCTAGCTCAAAAAGGTTATGAAGTGGAGTATAGGCATTGATAAAACTTAAAAATTTCACAGAACTTAATTCTCAAGAAATAAAGCTGATTTTTAAATGGCGTAATCACCCAGACATCAGTCAATTTATGAAAACAAAACATATCGATTTTGAAGAGCATTTAAGATTTTTAAAAAATTTACATCAAGATTCTAGCAAAAAATATTTTTTAGTTTTTCAAGATGAACAGATTATCGGTGTGATTGATTTTGTCAATATCACAACTAAATCTTGTGAATTTGGACTTTATGCAAAACCTAATTTAAAAGGCGTAGGACAAATTTTAATGAATGAAATCAAAAAATACGCCTTTGAAATTTTAAAGATAAAAACCCTAAAAGCTTGTGTTTTTAAAGATAATGAAAAGGCTTTAAAACTTTATAAGAATAATAATTTTATCATCACAAAAGAAGATGGAGATTTTTTTTATATTGTATTAGATAATCCTAACTGCAAAACCTTGCTTAGCTAATTCTTCTTTTATATCTTTAGGGGTGTACTTAGAAAAATGAAAAATATAAGCCCCAGCTAAAGCATCAGCACCCAAATTTAAAGCTTTAACTCCATCACTTGGATTGCTAAGTCCTCCATTGATAACAAGAGGAATTTTAAGTTTATTTTGAAAGATCTTTAAAAGCTCTAAATCATAACCCTTTGCTTTTCCCTCAAAATCCACAGAAGTTAAAAGAAGCTCTCCAGCACCTTTTTTTTCATATTCTAAAGCAAGTTCTAAAGGATTTTTTTCAAGTAAATTTCCCCTATCATAAACACAAAGTTGATCTCCTTTTCTTTTAACATCTATAGAACAAACTATACATTGAGAACCAAAACGATTTGCCACTTTACTTATAAAATCTTTATCTTCTAAGGCTTTAGAATTGATAGAAATTTTATCCGCACCTAAATTTAAAATCTTTTGTATATCTTCAAGAGTTTTTATCCCACCACCTATAGTTAAGGGCATAAAACATTCTTTAGCAAGATCCTCTATGCTTTCAAAGTCTATCTCACCACTTTTTGAAGCATCTATATCTAAGATAATAAGTTCATCAACATTGCGTGCATTATAAATTCTCATTGTTGAAGTTAAATGCCCTATAGTGCGAAAATCTTTAAATTCTATACTTTTAACAAGTTGAGAATTTTTTAATAACACACAAGGGATAATTCTAGTTTTTAACATTTAAAGCCTTATAAAATTTTCTAAAAGTTTTAAGCCTAAATTTTGACTTTTTTCAGGATGAAACTGCGTCGCAAAAATATGATCTTTTTGCAAAGATGCGACAAATTTATGCCCATATTGTGCTTTAGCACTCACAAACTCATCTTTACATTTCACATAAAAAGAATGCACAAAATAAAAATCACTCTTATCTTCTATACCTTGATATAAAGGCTCTTGTTTTAAAATTTCAAGCTCATTCCAACCCATGTGTGGGATTTTTAAATTTAAATCCTCTTCAAATTTGACTACTTCACCTTCTATAAAACCAAGTCCTTCGCAAACTCCACCTTCATAGCCCCTTTCTAAAAAAAGCTGCATTCCCAAACAAATGCCTAAAATAGGTTTTTTTTGTACTAAAACTTGCTCTTTTAAAGCTTCTATAAAACCAAGTTCTTTTAAATTTTTCATGGCTTCTTTAAAAGATCCCACTCCAGGTAAAAGCAATTTATCTGCTTTTTGCAAATCTTTTGGATTCTTAGCTATGAAATTTGTAGCTCCTATTTTTTCAAAAGCCTTAGCAACAGAGTTTAAATTTCCCGCCTTGTAATCAATGAGCGCTATCATTTTAAAACACACTCGTCTTTTCTTACCAAAGAACCATCATAATCTCTTAAAAATTTGCCATTTTCATCACGTTTAAAGATTTTTTTATTGGTAAAAGAATCTACTATTTTTTGAAATTCTTCCTCACTAAAACCACTGAATTCAAGGTATTTTTTAATAGCCTTTTTAGGGGGCTTGCCATCGTATTTTTGCACCAAACGCACCCCTTCTTCACGGCTGATATAGCCTAAACGAATGTCCAAACAAGCATTATCTGTTGCTCTACCAAAGCCGTATTTGCAGTATTTTAAATAATCATGAACATGATTAGAAAAACAATCTAAATTTTCAAAATTTTCATAAGTAGTCTCAACAGGATGATCTAGAGTTAAAAAACCATATTTTTTAGAAATTTCAAGAATTTTTTTATAATCCCATTTAAAATAATACCCTAAAAATAGTCCCGTAACCCCTACTCTTTGAAGTTCTTCATCACTTGGATAAGTATATAAAAACAAATCTTTTTCAGTAATACCATTTACCCCAAGCATATCAGAAGCACGGTTTCCTAAAAGTCCGCCAAATTCTTCAAGCCACTCTCTGCCTAAAATATTCTTATTTTTACTACTCGCAGGACCGCCATACTCTATCTGCGGACTTTCTCCCCAGATGATCAAAGGCACTCCAAAATTTACCGCTATGCGTGGAACAGAAGTAAAAATTCCCAAATGGTTTTGCCACTCATTATCCCCTGTTCTTATAAAAGCTTCACGGGCAAGTTTTTGATAAACTTTTGGATCACGCTTGATATGGATCAAATCCACGCCAAGATGATTTAAATTTTCTAAATTTTTACGCCCTATTTTCGTAGGCACACTAGGCTCAAAACACACACACAAAGGATTAAGTCCAAGTTCAAGCATTTTAACCACTTGAAAAGTAGAATCTTTTCCACCGCTTACTCCGATAACGCAATCATAAACAGGATGTTTTTTGTATTTTTTTACAAGCTCAAAAAATTCTTTTTCTCTTTCTTGCCAATTAATATTTTGATTTTTAGCTTCTTGAGAACGACAAGCATCACAAACTCCCTCTGCATCAAAATGTAAATCAGGTTTAGTATCTGGCATCACACATTTTTTACAAAATTTCATAAATTTCCTTTAATTAGCCTTAAATATATATCGTTATAATTAAATTTTATTTTATAATTTTATATATTTATATTATATAAAAATTAAAAAATGAATAAATTCTATGATTTAAATCCCTATGGCATTTTTTGAATAAAACCAAGCAAAATCATAACAAAGTCGTAATATTTATATAATATAAATATATAAATTGAAGAAATATATAATATAATTATATATCATTTTTAGTAGGAAATTTACCAAAGAAAGAAAAGTATGCAAATAGGAAATTTTAACACCGATAAAAAAGTTTTTATCATCGCAGAACTTAGTGCAAATCACGCAGGAAGTCTTGAAATGGCACTTAAAAGCATAAAAGCAGCCAAAAAAGCAGGTGCTGATGCGATAAAAATCCAAACTTACACTCCAGATAGCCTCACGCTAAATAGCGACAAAGAAGATTTTATCATCAAAGGAGGGCTTTGGGATAAAAGAAAACTTTATGAGCTTTATGAAAGTGCAAAAACTCCTTATGAATGGCATTCTCAAATCTTTGAAACCGCACAAAATGAAGGCATACTTTGTTTTTCAAGTCCTTTTGCCAAAGAAGATTTAGAATTTCTAAAACGCTTTGATCCTATAGCCTATAAAATCGCTTCTTTTGAAGCCAATGATGAAAATTTCGTGCGTTTAATCGCCAAAGAAAAAAAACCTACCATCGTTTCAACGGGCATTGCTACAGAAGGAGAGCTTTTTAGGATATGTGAAATTTTTAAAGAAGAAAAAAATCCTGATTTGATCTTTTTAAAATGCACTTCAGCTTATCCTGCCACCATAGAAGATATGAATTTAAAAGCTATGGTGAGTTTAAAAGAAAAATTTAATGTTGAAGTAGGATTAAGCGATCATAGCTTTGGTTTTTTAGCCCCTGTTATGGCAGTAGCACTTGGAGCTAGAGTGATAGAAAAGCATTTTATGTTAGATAAAAGCATAGAAAGTGAAGACAGTAAATTTAGTCTTGATTTTAATGAATTTAAAGCTATGGTAGATGCGGTTAGACAGGCCGAAAGTGCTTTAGGTGATGGTAAGTTAGATCTAGATGAAAAGGCGCTTAAAAACCGTGTTTTTGCAAGAAGCTTGTATGCAAGCAAAGATATTAAAAAAGGTGAAATTTTCAATGAAGAAAATGTTAAATCCGTGCGTCCTTCTTTTGGACTACATCCTAAATTTTATCAAGAACTTTTAGGAAAAAAGGCTAGTAAAGATATAGAATTTGGCGATGCTTTAAAAGAAAGTGATTTTAGATGAATAAAAATCTTTTTTTAAAAAATACTCAAGTCTTATTTGAAGTTGATCAAATTTTAGCGTATAAATTACGTGCTTTAAAAAAAAACGATTTTAAAATACAGCAAAATGAAAATGGAATCAATTTTATAAAAGATGATACCGCACTTTATAAAAATCCTAATCAAGAGCTTTTAGAAAATTTAACTCTTTTTAAAAGCGAGTATGAAAAATATCCTGTATTATTTTTCTATGGTTTTGGAAATGGTATGTTTTATAAAGCTTTATGTGAGAATAAAAACCATAAACACATCATCGTTTTTGAAGATGAGTTAGAAATTTTAGCCCTAGCTTTACATCTTTTTGATTTTAGCAAAGAATTAAAAAATGAAAAATTAATACTTTTTCATACTCCAAATATCACTACTGCACAACTTACAACACTTTTTATGTATGAATACATACAAAAAAGTGTGAAAATTTTTAATCTTTTTATACATAGTGATTTTTATCTTAAATTCTATACTCATCAAATACAAGAACTTAACAAAAAACTTATTGAAAATATTCGCTTTATTGTTTTAGCTAAAGGAAATGATCCTTATGATTCTATTATCGGTATCAAACACATGCTTAACAATCTTCCTAAACTTTTAAACCATGGAATTTTTCAAAATTTTTTAAAAGAAAGAAAACAAAAAGTTAAAAACGCCATTATTGTTTCAACAGGACCTAGCTTAACCAAACAATTGCCTTTACTAAAAAAGTATGCAAATAAAGCCACTATTTTTTGTGCTGATAGTGCTTATCCTATTTTAGCAAAACACAATATTAAGCCCGATTAT
>NZ_MJXO01000075.1:4678-6545 GCF_001762835.1 Campylobacter sp. BCW_6466 | reverse complement strand
TGATATAGTTTCTAAGTGTTTTGATAATGATTTTAAAGAATTTGATAAAGGAATTTTGTTTATCCTAGCTTCGGTAGTTCATAAAGAAGTTATTGAATTTCTTGAAAGAAATAATAGAGAATATATGCTAGTACATCGTCCTTTGCACTTTGCCGCGTCATTAAATCTTAAAGAATTTGGTTATATTGGAGTTGGAGCAAGTGTTGCTAATATGGCTTATGAACTAGCTGCAAGTCTAAGGCATGAAAATATCATTTTCATAGGACAAGACTTAGCTTACGCAGAAGATGGAAGCTCTCATCCAAGCGAGCATATCTATGGAAATAAAGGAGAGAAAATACGCGGTGAAGTTTATGCGCTTGCTTATGGAGGAGAAAAACAAGTAAGAACTCAACTCACTTGGAACTTGTTCCGACAAGCATTTGAAAAAGATATTTTCTGGGCAAAAGAAAAATTAAAAATCAACACCTATAATTGTACCGAAGGGGGTGCTAGGATAGAAGGAACCATAGAAAAACCCTTTAAAGGAACATGTGAAACTTTACTTAAAGAAAATCTTAAAAAACCATTTGACAAACCTAAAATTTTAGAAAACAATGAGACAAAAAATAAATTTTTACAAACTCAAAAACTGCTAATTAAAAATGTCGAACAAAGTGAAAAATTTATAAAGAAATGTCAAAATGAACTAAAAAAACTTGACTTTGAACTTGGCAAATCTCAACTTAATTTACAAGCTCTAATAAAAATTAAGCAAAACCTTTTAATTTTTTTTAAGGATTTTAAAAGGTTAAAACTTTTCAATGAACTCACTCAAGCTATATATTATCATAATGAATGTGAAATTATGCATTACGAAGTTTTAAATGATCTAGAACAAAATGAAAAAATTAAAGACTTTTTAACCAGTCAAAAAACATGGTGGTTACAAAGCTTTGAGTATTTAAATACTCAAAACCAAATCATAAAAGAAGCTTTAAAAAAATACAAAAATGACGATATTTCATAAATAAAAGGAAAAATTATGAAATTTAATCAAAATCAAATTAAACTTTTTAATAGAAATATCAATGCTTTAAACAATACTGTTTTAAAGGAAAGTTTAAAGCAAATTAAATCGAGTAAATTTGAACTTATTTTAGGCAAAGATAATCTTGATATAAATTTAAAAAATACAAATGATAATACTTTTCTTTATGAAAATGTTATAAATGAATTAAACTCTATGCTAAATACTTACAATGATAAATACCTACTTTATCCTGTATTGTATTTTTATGGTTTTGGAAATGGAATTTTATTTAAAGCTTTATTACAAAATAAAAATCATCAACATATTGTTGTTTTTGAAAAAGATATAGAAATCATTTGGACAATGTTTCATATCTTAGATTTTTCAAATGAATTACAAAATTCAAGATTGATGATTTTAGAAACTAATTCTTTAGATATAGAATTTTTTTCTGATTTTTGTTCTAGCAAACCTTTCTTTCAATTTTCTAGAATTTATTTTTTAGAACTGATGAGTAATTATTATGAAAGATACAATGAAGATGTTTTAAAGTTCAATAACAATATTTTATCCGCATTTAAATTAAATATACTTAGATATGGCAATGATCCTCTTGATGCCCTTCAAGGCATAGAACAATTTGTTTATAACTTACCTCAAATGATCACTCATCCTAGTTATACAGAATTACTTTCTAAAAGAAAAAATTTAAGTGATACAGCCATCATTGTTTCTACAGGACCAAGTCTTACTAAACAACTTCCTTTATTAAAACAATACGCAAATAAAGCTACTATTTTTTGTGCTGATAGTGCTTATCCTATTTTAGCAAAACACAATATTAAGCCCGATTAT
>NZ_MJXO01000075.1:0-4628 GCF_001762835.1 Campylobacter sp. BCW_6466 | reverse complement strand
TGATATAGTTTCTAAGTGTTTTGATAATGATTTTAAAGAATTTGATAAAGGAATTTTGTTTATACTAGCTTCGGTGGTTCATAAAGAAGTTATTGAATTTCTTGAAAGAAATAATAGGGAGTATATGTTGGTGCCTAGAGCCCAAAATTTTCAAATTTACGTTGCATTAATTAATTTTGGTTTATTAGCTGGAAATTTAAGTGTTGCTCATATGAATTATGATATTTCGAAAAACTTATTTTTTAAAAATATTATTTTTATAGGACAAGATTTAGCTTATAGCAAGGATCAGTCCTCTCATGCTAAAGATTTTATACACGAAAAACTACATGAGGAACATTTTCAAAAAGATGAAAATCTTTTCACAAGCACCGCCTATGGTGGAAAAGGTAAAGTAGAATCCTCGTATTTTTGGAAACTTTTTAGAGAACTTTTTGAAACTTGGATAAATTATGATAAGAATTTTATAAATATCTATAATTGCACAGAAGGAGGCGCTAGAATAGAAGGAACTATAGAAAAACCTTTTCTTTGGGCTTGTGAGAATTTACTTAGTAAAGATTTAAATAAACCTTTCCCTAAATTAAACCCTTTGAATACAAATAAGCAAAATGAATTAATGCTGAAAACATATAATAAAATTTATAAAAGTATTTATCATTGCAAAGATTTTAATAAAAAATTACTACAAGAATATAATGAAATCAAAGAACTGTATTTAACTTTAGAAAATTTACAAATAGAAGAAAGTAAAGAGCTTTTAAATTTTATTATACAAAAAATTGATATAGTGAAATACCAAATTGATGATGCTAAAAATATGCAAGATTTATATGAAATTTTAGGACCCTTATTGATTCAGTTTGAACTCAATTTAGCAAGAATTTATGTTTTAAATCCCAAAACACCAGAAGATAGTTTTAATAAATCATTAATTTGGATAAAAGAACACTTAGAATGGATAGAAATGATTTATGGACATATACAAACACAAGAAAATACCTTGTTTGAAAATATTATCCCATTGGAACAAAAACTTAAAGAAAGAAAAATGCAAAAATACCTAGAAAGGATAAAAAATGCAAATAAATGAAATTTTTAAAAAAAATTTAGAAGCTATGCAAGGAAGTGCACATGAAAAACTAAAACATAAACTTAAAAATTTTCAAGAACTTAGAAATTTTTCTTTTTACATAGGATCTGATCCTATAGATATCAATATTATCGATAAAAAACATTTAAAAAAAATTTATCAAAATCCTATAAAAGAACTTGAAGAAAATTTAAAACTTTATCAAGAACAATATACTAATTATCCTTTTTTATTTTTTTATGGTTTTGGAAATGGAATTTTATATAAAGCATTAGCAAAAAATTCACATCATAAAAGAATCATTGTTATAGAAAAAGAACTAGATATTATATTTATAACTCTAAATCTTATAGATTTTAGTGAAGATTTGCTTAAAGGGCGCATAGTTATTATCCATGCACTTGATTATGATAACAATATAGCGGAATTAATTTTTGGATTAAAAGAAATTAATCTTTTTTTAAAAACTTATCAAATTAATTTACATTCATCCTTTTACAAAATTTATCAAGAAGATATTAAAAAAATCAACAATGTCAACCTTCAAACTATAAAATATCTTACCTTAAAAAAGGGCACAGATCCTTTAGATGCTATGATAGGCATAGAACAAGCTATCTGGAATTTACCGCAAATGTTTAAACACTATAGCTATAAAGAATTGCTAGATAAAAGAAAAAATCTTAATAAAAATGCTATCATTGTTTCAACAGGACCTAGTCTTACTAAACAGCTTCCACTTTTAAAACAATATGCAAATAAAGCTATAATATTTTGTGCCGATTCTTCTTATCCTATACTTGCAAAACACAGCATAAAACCTGATTATGTATTATCCTTAGAAAGGATACCATTAACTTCAGAATTTTTTAATAACGATTTTGGTGATTTTGATAAAAATATTTTATTTATTTTACCAGGATTAACCCACCCTAATTCAATTAAATATCTAAATAAATTTAAAAAAGATTATATGTTAGTAGCTAGATATCTGCCTTTTATGATTTCTTTAGATCTTAAAGAAAACGGCTATATAGGAGGGGGTATGAGTGTAGCTCATAGTGCTTATGAACTGGCTATTTTACTAAAGTGCGAAAATATTATTTTAATTGGACAAGATTTAGCTTACAGTAAAGAAGGAAAATCTCACACAGAAGATTATGTCAATTTATCGTTACATAAAAAAGACTTTGAGCAAAATAAAGGTCGTTTTACTACTACAGCTTATGGTGGCAAAGGAATGGTTGAGAGTTCTGAAGTTTGGACAATCTTTAGAAAAATTTTTGAAAACTATGCTACAAACAATCAAACAAAAATCAATACTTATAATTGCACAGAAGGAGGCGCTAGGATAGAAGGAACCATAGAAAAACCTTTTAAAGAAGTATGTGAAGAATTGTTAATAAATAATATCAAAAAACCTTTAAAAAAATTAAAGAAAAAAACAAAAAAAGAACAATTTGATAGTATGTTAAAAAGTTATCAAAAAATTAAAAAAAATATGCAACTTGCATTAAATTTTCAAAAAGAGTGCAAAAAAACCCTTAGAAAAATTCAAAAAATCACTCAAAAAAATAAATACATAAATCTAGAAAATGTTATAAAAGATATAGATCTTATAAGAGAAAAATTAAGCCATAGGAAATACTTTTTCTTACATGAAATTTTAGGACCCACCCTACATCATGAAGAAAGTTTAATTGCTCCTATTTACACCCAAAGCGTTCATAATGAAAGTCAAAGACAAAATAAAATTTTATCTTGGATCTATGCTAACGAATCTTTAATCGAAACTATAATAGATCTTATAGAAAGTCAAAACACGAGATTAAAAAAAGCTATCATTCCTTTACAAGACGAACTTGAAAAAAGAAATTTGATCTAAAGAGCAAAATTTTGCTCTTTAGAAAGATTATTGTAAAAGTTTTAAAACATTTTGTTGCACAGCATTAGCCTGACTCATAGCATATGAGCCTGACTGCGCAAGTATGTTGTACTTAGAAAAATTCGCACTCTCACTTGCAAAGTCTACATCTCTTATAGTTGATTCGGCTGCTTTAACGTTAACCTGAGTTACGGTAATGTTGTTTATAGTAACTTGAAGTTGATTTTGCACCGAACCTATATCAGCTCTGATTTGATCAAGATTTGTTATAGCAGTTTCAGCGATATCCATGACAGCCATAGCACCTTTAAGAGTAGTTACACCTGCAGTTTCATCGGTAGCACCCACAGCTGAAATTCTTAAAGCTGCAAATTGAGAATTTCCCGATTTCGCAGAAAAACCTGAACCTGCTGAAACCACATATGCTGCACTCATAGAAGCCGCCTTAGAAACAAATTGTATAGAAGCTGATAAAACAGCTGACATATTTTTTCCACTGCCTATAGAATAACCTGAACCTTTTGAAAAACCATTCGTACCACTCATAAAAGCAGAAACAGAACTTGCTACACCAACTAAAATTTGCTTAGCTCCGCCACCATTATAAGAGTTAAATCCCATAGCATCAGCATTAGCTGCTGAAATTTGACCTTTTGATTCTCTTAAAGATACCGAAGCTTGAGAAATCATATCCGCAGCACCCATACCTATAGCACTAAGATTAGTTCCACTTACATTAATATCCCTACCATCATTTTTAACCAAAGATAAGCGTCCATAGTTTTCTTTTTGCAAGATACCTGCACCAGCACCTATACTACCTGTGATTTTAATACCTCTACCATCAGCTGAAGTAAGAACAAGCTTACCATTTTCATCTTTAGAAGCTTGAACTCCGGTAGTGTCTTTAACAGAATTTATAGCTGAAATCAACTGGCCATTATTATCTCCGTCTTTATAATTAATCTGACCAATTATAACCCCATTGATAGCAAAGTCTTGAGAAGTAGTTCCTTCTTTTATAGCATAAGCTCCAACAGTTTTTACATCATAAGTTGCCCTAACTCCTGTTTTATCAGAGCTTTTATTAATCTCTTCAGCCAAAGCTCCAAGACCTGTTCCAACAGAGGTTGAAATCACAACATTATCAAATTTAAAATCTTCCAAACCATTATAGTTTTTGATAGTAAGTCCTACTACACCCGAACTCACACTTTGCGAACCTGTTTCAAATCTAGTTACACCGATTTTTGAAGACTGGGTTGCACCTATAGTTGCTTTTACTGTTTGATTTGAACTTGCGCCGATTTGAAATTCTTGATTAGTAAAACCACCGCTTAAAAGTTGTTTACCATTAAATGAAGTAGTATTTGCGATATTATCAAGCTCTTCCATGAGTTTGTTTATATCTGCTTGAAGCATGGTTCTTGTTTTTAGACTTTGACCATCTTGAGCGGCTTGAGTTGCTTTAGTCTTGATAGTATCTAAGATTTTAAGTTGCTCATCCATAGCCTTATCTGCAGTTTGTAAGATACCTATGGCATCATTACCATTGTTTATAGCTTGACCTAAAGTAGCTGCTTGAGAACGCAAAGAATCTGCTATCGCCATCCCTGAAGCATCATCTGCTGCGGAGTTAATCCTAAGACC
>NZ_MJXO01000074.1:40702-48679 GCF_001762835.1 Campylobacter sp. BCW_6466 | reverse complement strand
TTTGGATAGCTGCAAGCGGAGAGAGATATTTTGATACGATGAAATAAAGGAGGATGACGCTAAATACTACCACAATAATGACAACAATAGCTTGAATAAATGCAGCTTTATGAATAGGTCCGTTTATAATATCAGCACTTTCAGTAATACAAGCTGTATAAGCAAGAACTTTAGTACAAGTTCCAAGTCTTTCTTTTCCATCAAGTTTATAAGTAAAAAAATTATTATCTCCATTAGCCTTATATGCATTTAAAACAGGAGAATGATCAATAGATGGATTTAATAATTCTTTATTGGTTGCAGCAAATATTTTATTTTTTTGATCAAATAAAAAAGTATTTCCAGGAGTTTTTGCAACTAAATTTTGTAAATTCTCTGATGGTATATCAACACCTAGCACTCCTATGATTT
Source organism: Campylobacter sp. BCW_6466 (assembly GCF_001762835.1). Classification (NCBI taxonomy): domain Bacteria; kingdom Pseudomonadati; phylum Campylobacterota; class Epsilonproteobacteria; order Campylobacterales; family Campylobacteraceae; genus Campylobacter; species Campylobacter sp. BCW_6466. Next base: position 48,268 of record NZ_MJXO01000074.1, on the reverse strand, counting down.
TACCATCTTTATAAATAGCTTTAGAATATGTTATTACATATTGTTTTAAATTTGTATCTAAATATGCTGGCGTAACAAAAATATCATTTGTTTTTAAAGCTTCTTTATACCAATCTTTTGTCTTTATATCTAAATCATCACGCAACTCAGGCATTTTTATGTCATTGGATCTTTGACTGAGTAGAACTTTTCCATTTGTTAAACCTAAATAAATATTTAATGCGTTTATGCTATGACGATAGTGTTTTAATATAGGACCGACATTGTTAATAATATTTTCTTCAGTATTTAAAGATTGATAAGGTAAACTTGTGATATCTTTTTCTAAGTTTTTAGTAAAAAATTGGTTTGTAGAACGGAAATTTTCAACTACAGATTGCGTGGCTTGAAGCAAGTTCATTTGATTTTTAAGAGTGGTTTCATGTAATGAGGTTTTTGTGAAATAAAAACTTACAATACCTAGAACAATTAGGGCGAAAATTGCAATTAAATTTGCAATGAGAGAAAGTTTGATTTTTATACTATTCATTTTTTTCCTTTTTTTGTATTTATTTTTAAATTTAAAATTAAATCTAGTATTATTTTATCAAAAAATATAAAATATTTTTTGACTTTTATCTTGAAAATTTAAAAATTTAATTATATTAATTGAAAATTATATGTATTTTTCTAAAAAGTAGCATTAATATAAAATAATAAAATATTTAGTTAAAAATTGAATTGTATGAAATTTATATTTATAAAGGATTAGAATGGCTTATACGATCATAGAGGTAGAAAGAAAAACAGGAGTTTCTAGTAGAACACTTAGGTTTTGGCTAGATAAAGGTTTATTTCCCTTTGTGGAAAAAGATAAAAATGGAGTGCGTTATTTTAGTGAAAAAGATTTAGAATGGGTGATTTGGGTGGATTGTTATAGACAAATTGGCATGAGTATTGAGGATCTTAAAAGATATATTTTTTTATGTGCTAAGGGTAAAGATACGGCAAAAGAGAGATTAGAGATTATTTTCAAATTAAAAGAAAAAACACTAAAGGATATGAAAAAATTGGAGAATATTATAAAAAAACTTGATTTTAAAATAGATTATTATGAAAAAATGGTTATGGAAAATAAAGATGAGCTAAATCCTTTAAGTAAAGATTATATTAAACGAAAAAAACGAGTAAAAATTTAAAAATATTTAATTTTATTCTTGACTTACACCAGATGTTAGGTTTTATACTTTTGATTAACATGATAGAAAAATGTTTTAATAATTAAGAACTATTAGTTTTTAATAAAAAATAAAAAAAGGATAAAAATGCAAAGAAGAAAATTAAGAAATTTGGAAGTAAGTGTCTTAGGACTTGGTTGTATGGGAATGAGCTTTGGTTATGGAGAAGCTAAAGATGAAAAAGAGATGATAACACTCATTCATAGGGCAAAGGATCTCGGTATTGATTTTTTTGATACAGCTGAAGTTTATGGTCCTTTTATTAATGAAGAATTAGTAGGTAAAGCAATAAAACCTTTTAGAAATGAAATGGTATTAGCAACAAAATTTGGTGTTAGAATTGAGGGTGCTAAGCAAATTGTCGATAGTACACTTAGTAAAATCAGACAAAGTTTAGAAGGTAGTTTGAAACGTTTGCAAACAGATTGTATAGATCTTTATTATCAACATAGAGTCGATACAAATGTTCCAGTTGAAGAAGTTGCTAACTTAATGAGCGAGTTTTACAAAGAAGGAAAAATTAAGGCTTGGGGTATGAGTGAAGCAGGAATTCAAAGCATTAAAAAAGCTCATGCAGTATTCCCGCTTAGTGCGGTTCAAAGTGAGTATTCTTTATGGTGGAGAGAACCAGAAAAAGAACTTTTAAAAGTTTTGGAAGAATTAAATATAGGTTTTGTTCCTTTTTCTCCTTTAGGAAAAGGATTTTTAGCAGGTAAATTTGATGCAAATTCTACTTTTGAAAATAATGACTTTAGATCACAAGTTCCACGTTTTAAAAGCGAGAATTTAAAAGCTAATTTGGATTTAGTTTATGCATTAGAAGATATAGCAAAAGCTAAAAATGCTACTTTAGCACAAATTGCTCTTGCTTGGGTTTTGGTGCAAAAAACATTTATTGTGCCTATTTTTGGAACAACAAATTTACGAAGGTTAGAAGAAAATATTAATGCTGTTAATATTGATTTTACTCAAGAAGAATTAAATCATTTAAAGAGTATTTTAGAAAAAATAATAATCAAAGGGGATCGGTATGCCGGTGAAGCAGCTCTTAGAGTTGGGAAATAAAAAGTTTGGTTTATTTCTTATTGTAATGGTTTTATGTAGTTTTGTTAAAGGAGTGTAATGCAAGAACTTGAAAGTAAAGGAATTCATGGAAGTTTTAAAGGCGATAGTAAATTTTTTAGCAAAAATGTAAAAGTTTCTATGATGTTTAAATCAAATGAGTGGAGAAATTTTAGTGGAGCTTTGGTTGAATTTGAAGCCAGTGCTAGAAGTGCATGGCATACTCATCCTCAAGGACAAACCTTAATCGTAACAGAGGGTGAAATCATCACAAAAGTTCCAGGTCAAAAAGCCTTTATAGCCAAAAAAGGCGATGTGATAAGCTGTCCTATAGGAGTAAAGCATTTTCATGGTACAACTAATACAAGTAGTGGAGCACACATAGCACTTACAGGTGAGAAAGAAGGTAAAAATGTAGAATGGCTTGAGCTTGTAAGCGATGAAGAATATGAAAATGCCTTAAAAGAAGCAAGAGAGTAAAGAAATTTGTAAATAAAACGCAAAAATTTTATAAAAACTTTTATGTTTTTTGGAGTATTTTAAATGCTCTTTTTTCGCAAATTTTAAAAACCACAAAGGATAAAACCATGCAATTAAGACAAAAAGCAAGAGAAATTTTTGAAAAACTCTTAGGAGGAGCAAAAAAGGATCAACTTTTTGCAAGTGATAAAGAGTATTTTATCAATCACATAAATTTTACTTTTGGCGAGAGTTTTGTAAAAGCAAATTTGGATACACAAAAATATTTTTTAATCACCCTCGCTTCTACTTTAGCAGTAGGTGGAAAAATAGAGTTTAAAGCTTTACTTCAAGGTGCAATCAAGAATGATATAAGTCCTATTGTCATCAAAGAAGTGATTTATCAAGCTACGCCTTATGTGGGTTTTGCTAGAGTATGTGATTTTTTAAGTCTTTGTAATAAAGCATTTAAAAAACTAAATATTGCCTTATCTTTGACTTCACAAGACACCACTACGCAAGAAAATCGCAAAATAAAAGGCAGGGAAATACAAAATGCTATTTTTGGTGAAGCCAATATCACTAAAATGATAGAATCTACCCCAGAAGATAAAGCTTTTATAAATGATTTTTTTGAGTGCGAATTGTTTTGGAGACTACTATACACGCATGGGACTTGATCTAAAAACTAGGGAGCTTTTAACCCTTGTATATCTTATCTCATTTGGTGGGTTAGACAATCAAGTAAAAGCTCACATACAAGGCAATCTTAACATAGGGCAAAGTAGAAAAGATTTGCTAAATGTCATTGCAGCTCTTATTCCATATATCGGTTATCCAAAAGCTTTAAATGCCCTAAATTTGCTTGATGATATAAAAGTAGAATGCAAGCAATAAATATTTATTGTAAATTGAGCTTAGAAGTTATTTGTAAATTAGTTTTATCAAAAAACTTGCAATCATTTTAGTATGCTTTTAAGCTCATTTAGATATTCTTGTTGTGTTTTTAGATTTATTTAAAATCTCTTCGCTAGTTTTTAGGATTTTTTCTTCTTTTGTATTTGGATTTTTAGCACTTAAATCATAATTTCTTTTTTCAAGCTCTTTTTTGCTAACAAGCCAAGAATTAGCAGTGATTTTTCTTTCTTTGTAGCACTTTAGAAATTCTTTAAAATGTGCGTATTCTAAAGGCTTATTTTTAGTAAGTTTATAAGGTGGTATAAGCTCGTAGTAATACACTCCATCGCCTTCACAAATACATTTTTTACCTTTAGAGAAAAAAAGCACATTAGTTTTAACAGCACTATAAGGCAAAAATACTCCACTTGGCAAACTCAAAACGCATTCTAAATTAAAATCATCTAGTAAATCTTTTTTTACACTCACAAAGGCATTTGAATTTTGAAAAAGCACACCTTCAGGCACGATGATCGCACATCTTCCATTGTTTTTTAAAGATCTTAAAATGTGTTGTAAAAACAAAAGTTCAGTAGCGTTTGATTTTATAGGAAAATTTTCTTGAATTTGTTCTTTTTCTTTACCTCCAAAAGGTGGATTTGCAAGGATTACTTCGTATTTTTCTTGTTCTGTTATATCTGTGATTTTTTTACTTAAAGTGTTTGTTTTTATGATATTTGGACTTGAAATTTCATGAAGTATCATATTCATAACGCCCATTGCGTAGCTAAGTGGAGTTTTTTCTTTGCCAAAAAGAGCATCATTTTTTAAAAATTCAAGCTCTTCCACGCTTAAATTTGCTTTTTTGCCTTTGGTTCTGTCTTTATATAAAATATGCAAAAAACTCTCAACCAAAAATCCACAACTACCACAAGATGGATCATAAATTCTTTCTTTTGGTTTAGGATCTATTACTTCCACCATAGCCTTTATCAAAGGACGAGGGGTGTAAAATTCTCCACTATTTCCACCATCGCTACCCATATCTTTTAGAAGTTTTTCATAAACTTCACCTAAGACAAATACTTCATCTTCTTTATTAAAACTAATCTCATCAATGATATTTATCACTTCTCTTAAAGTATGTCCATTTGCTATGCGATTGTCTATAAATTCAAAAATTCCACCGATTTTATACTCTATACTTTTAAAATCATCATTATTTTTAAAATTTTTAAGATAAGGAAAAAGCTCTTTATTTACAAATTCAAGCAAATCCGATCCACTTAAAGCATTTTTTACATCAAGTTTGCCATCTTTTTTAGGTGCTGCCTAAACACTCCAGCTAAATTTTTCTTGCAAAATGCTTTTATAATCTTTGCCATCTAAAAACGCTAAATCTTTTAAATTTGTCTCATAATCATCTAAAAATTTTAAAAAAAGTATCCAGCCAATCTGCTCTGTATAGTGCATAGCACCGCTTATACCATCATCTCTTCTTAGAATATCTGTGATTTTATCGATTTTGTTTTGCATTTTCTCCCTTTAAAGCTTTTAAAATAGTTTTATTAAAGTCTAGTTTTATTTTTTATTTTTGTTTTTGAATTACCGAGATTTCCTCGGTAGTTGCGATTTATATTTTTAAACTGCAATATGTTAAAAAAATCAAAAATTTTTAACATATCAAGCCAATGTGTTAAAATTTGGCAAATTTTTTAACATTATAATTCTCCCTTAAAAGCTTTATCAAGCAAGGATTGCTTAAGCTCTTCATAATCTTTTAGCTCTTTAGTGTAAAGTTCTTTTAAAGCCTTTGCCTTTTCAAAGACAAAATCTAAATGCTTTGCGATTTGCTCTTGCTCTTTGAGTGGTGGTAGGGGGATTTAGAATTAAAAATATCTTTATCAGAAACAGATGGATATTGTGCTCCTCTAATAAATTTGCTTATATAATTATCAAAAATATCACTTAATAAAAAGAAAAATAAATATTTATTATTTAAATTTTCATTAGCCCTTAAAACACAAAATCCAGTTGAACCTACGATATTATTAAAGTTATAATAATTTATAGCTATATTTTTTTAAATTAGGTCTTGTAGTGGCATATAAAATATCTCCATATAATACATCTTTTCTTGCTCTGCTAGGTGCATATTGCTTGTTGATATTTTTTATACTACAAATACAAAAATTTTTATTATCAATAGAAGATATGCCTATATAATAAAATTTATCATCATTAAAATCACAAGGATTAACATTTGAAGTTTTTAAAACAACAGAATTTAGGCTTTTCCATTCCCAAGTTTGTGGGAGTTGATAATTTTCTTTAGTATTGTCGTTAAGTGGATTAAAGGCTTTTTGCAAAGCACTTTGTATAAGCTCATCAATATTTGCTAAATTTTCTTTTGCTTTTTTGATATTTTCATCAATCTTACTAAAAGCAAAATCCAAAATCCCCACTATCCTTTCTTGCTCTTTAAGTGGTGGTAGTGGTATTTGAATATTATGTATTTGTTCTGTGTTTAAATTTGGTTGAGCAGCGCCAAAAGCATTTGCAAGATTTTGCTCACTATTGCAATATAAAAACCAAAAAACATATTTTCTTAAAATATTGTTATCAATTCTTAGCAAACCAATTCTTTGATTTAAATAAGCTTTATCATTTAAATTATATATTCCTATTTTACCAGTAGTAGCACCACTCATAGCTATTAATATATCATTTTTAAATATTAAATAATTATTTAAATCATTTTTATAATCACTTGGATTACAAAAAACCAAATCATCTAAAATAATATTTTCATTTTGTATATTTTTTATTCTTACGATAGGAATTCCTTTATCGCAAAATAAATTACTTTTAAATGCAAAACCATTTTTTAATTTGACAATATCATCAAGCTTTTTAACTTCCCAACCTTGCGGTAAATTTGTCATTTTGCTCCAATGTTTATTTTATTTATCATATCTTTTATCATATCTTGCCCATCTTTTGGCAGTTTTGAAAATTTTTCTACAAAATCTATCATAGGTGCATTTTCTTGCTTTATTTTGTCTAAAGTTATATTTGGATTTTGATTAACCATATCTACTAAATTAGACATTAATCTTTCTTGTAATTCTTTTGCTTTTCCACTATCGCTTAATTTTTCCATTTGTTCTTGGTATCCATAGTATGTTTTAGCAACCGTTTCTTTGTGTTTATACTCTTCTTGAAGTCTTTTTATTTCATTGCGTCTTCTGGTAGAAAAAACACCTAGCCAAACCAACGAAATATAAATAGGTAGTCTTAATGCGGCCAAGCTAAGAATACTCATATAATCATTAGCGTTTATCTTACTTAATTGACTAAATATCAACTCACCTGAAAGTCCAATTATTGAAATTATAGAAACAAATACTGCACAATTCCAAAAGAAAATAGAGCTTTTATATTGATTTTTAGATATTTCATAAGAATGTGCTAAAGAACCATTAGTAGCACCACCTAATAGTTTTTTAATATCTTTCTCTATGTCATTAAACTTATTTTTTTGGTTTATTTCATATTTTTCAAATGCTTCTTTTTGTGTTTTAAAATAATCTTGTAATTCTTGTTTTAAATCTTGTAATTCTTGTTTTAATCCACCACTTCTTGTATTATTTTCTTTATCAAATTCTCCAAAAGTCTCATCGTAAAATTTGTTAAAATTATCGATTTTATTTAATAAATCTTGTAATCGTTTTTCTGTATCATTTTTTGTATTTTCTATTTGGTTATATAAAGATTCGTCATTATCCTCTCCACAAATTAAGTTATATTTTTCTTGTATTATTTCAAGTTTATCACTTGCTTCATTTTCAAATTCTTCTATATTTTCTTTTAAATCTTGTAATTCTTGTTTTAATCCACCACTTCTTGTATTATTTTCTTTATCAAATTC